>NZ_JBIWAF010000034.1:0-51460 GCF_044759925.1 Pseudomonas sp. NPDC099000 | reverse complement strand
ACCATGCGTCATCGTAAAAGTGGTCGTCACCTGAGCCGCACTAGCTCGCACCGCAAGGCCATGTTTCAAAACATGGCAGTGTCGCTGTTCGAGCACGAGCTGATCAAAACTACACTGCCGAAAGCTAAGAACTGCGTCGCGTTGCTGAGCCGCTGATCACTTTGGCCAAGACAGACAGCCTGGCTAACCGCCGTCTGGCTTTCGACCGTACTCGTTCGAAAGCTATCGTTGGTAAGCTCTTCAACGACCTGGGCAAGCGTTACGCTACCCGTGAGGGTGGCTACCTGCGCATCCTCAAGTGCGGTTTCCGCACTGGCGACAACGCACCTATGGCGTATGTCGAGTTGGTTGATCGTGCTACCGGTGGTGAAGCTGTATCCGCTGAGTAAGACGTCAGTCTGAAACGAAAAACCGGGCCTAAGTGCCCGGTTTTTTGTGCCCGCTAGAAAAGCATCGCCATCGATGCGTAACCAGAAAACGTAATTAGTAATTTTCTATCGATAGCTACAACTTAATGAATTTGTAGCTGTAACGTTCGTGATCAATACTCCCTCTCAGCCGATTAGCCGGCAGTTAAAGACTGACAGAGGAAGAGATCGCATGAGTCAAAATAAAACGCTGACCACCGCCAGTGGCGCTCCTGTCGCCGACAACCAGAATTCCCGTTCCGCCGGCCCTCGTGGCCCGCTGCTGCTCGACGACTTCCACCTGATCGAGAAGCTTGCCCACTTCAACCGTGAGAACATCCCTGAGCGCCGAGTACATGCCAAAGGCTCGGGTGCTTACGGCACGTTTACCGTGACTCGCGACATCACCCAGTACTCCAGCGCCAAACTGTTTGAATCGGTCGGCAAGCAAACTCCGACGTTCCTGCGCTTTTCCACGGTTGGCGGCGAACGCGGTTCGGCCGATACCGAGCGCGATCCACGTGGCTTTGCCCTGAAGTTCTACACCGAGGAAGGTAATTGGGACATTGTCGGCAACAACACGCCAGTGTTCTTCATCCGTGATCCGCTCAAGTTCCCCGACTTTATCCACACCCAAAAGCGTCTGCCGCAAAGCAATCTGAAAAGCGCGCAGATGATGTGGGACTTCTGGTCGCATTCGCCTGAGGCGTTGCACCAGGTCACCATTCTGTTCTCCGATCGCGGCATTCCTGACGGCTATCGTCACATGCACGGCTTCGGCAGCCACACTTACAGCTTGATTAACGCCAATGGCGAGCGGCACTGGGTGAAGTGGCACTACAAGACCAAGCAAGGGATCAAAAACCTGGCGCCCGCAGAAGCGGCACGCTTGGCCGGTACCGATCCGGATTACGCGCAGCGCGACCTGTTCGGGGCGATTGAGCGTGGTGACTTCCCGAAATGGCGTGTATGCATCCAGATCATGACTGAGACCCAGGCCGCGGCACACTATGAAAACCCGTTCGATGTGACCAAAACCTGGTCGCAGAAAGAGTTTCCGTTGATCGAAGTCGGCGAGCTGGAGCTCAACCGCAATCCGCAGAACTACTTTGCCGAAGTCGAGCAAGCGGCATTCGGCCCGAGCAACATGGTCCCGGGAGTTGGTCTGTCGCCAGATCGAATGCTTCAGGGCCGCGTGTTCGCTTACGCCGACGCGCACCGCTACCGCGTTGGCACCAACCATCAGCAACTGCCGGTGAACGCGCCTCGCAGTCCGGTGAATAGCTACCAGCGCGATGGTTCGATGGCGTTTGGCAGCAATGGCGGTGCGGCACCTAACTATGAGCCAAACAGCTACGTCGATTCGCCGAAACAAGCGCCTCGTTACGCTGAGCCACCCCTGGCATTGAGTGGCGCCGCTGATCGTTACGATCATCGTGAAGACACTGACTACTACAGCCACGCCGGTGCATTGTTCCGACTCATGAGTGACGAGCAGAAAACGTTGTTGGTCAACAACATTGCCGGCGCGATGGCCGGTGTTTCCAGTGATGTGGTTGATCGCCAGTTGCAGCATTTCTTCAAGGCCGACCCGGCGTATGGAGAAGCAATCGCAAAGGCACTCAACGTACAGCTTAACGAAGTCTAAACAAGAAGCAGAACCGCCCTCATTTGGGCGGTTTTTGCGTTATTTGAACTGCTTTTCTCAGAATATCTTCGCTTTTATCGCGCAAACGAAGTGACCAAATAGTCGCCTTGGTTCAAACTACAGACTTTCAAGCAGGGAGATGTAGGGCGATGCAAGGCCACCCAGACGTAATCGATTACCTCAACACGTTGCTGACCGGCGAACTGGCCGCGCGTGATCAATATTTCGTTCATTCGCGGATGTATGAGGACTGGGGATTCACCAAGCTCTACGAACGAATCAACCACGAGATGGAAGAAGAAGCCGGGCACGCCGATGCACTGATGCGCCGTATCCTGATGCTGGAAGGCACGCCGCGCATGCGTCCGGACGATCTCGACGTCGGCACCACGGTGCCTGACATGCTCGCCGCTGACCTGCGACTGGAATACAAGGTCCGAGCCGCGCTTTGCAAAGGCATCAAGCTCTGCGAGCAGCACAAGGACTATGTCAGCCGCGAGATGCTGCGGGTTCAATTGCATGACACCGAAGAAGACCACACCTACTGGCTTGAAAAGCAGATGGGTCTGATCAAGTTGATCGGTCTCGAGAACTACCTGCAATCCCACGCCTGATTGCACCGATACAAAAAAGCCCCTGTCACCGACAAAGTGACAGGGGCTTTTCCTTGGCCGTGATTCAGGCCTTGTCGCGAGCCAGCAGCGGCTTGAGGTAGAAGCCGGTGTGAGACTGCTTCATCTCGGACACTTCTTCCGGGGTACCGACAGCAATGATCTGTCCACCCTTGGAGCCGCCTTCCGGCCCCAGGTCCACCAGCCAGTCGGCGGTCTTGATCACGTCCAGGTTGTGCTCGATCACCACCACGGTATTGCCGTGGTCACGCAGTCGATGCAGCACGTCCAGCAGTTGCTGAATATCCGCGAAGTGCAGGCCGGTGGTCGGCTCATCGAGGATGTACAGGGTCTTGCCGGTATCGCGCTTGGACAGCTCGCGGGACAGTTTCACCCGCTGGGCTTCACCCCCCGACAGAGTCGTCGCCGATTGCCCCAGCTTGATGTAGGACAGACCTACATCCATCAACGTCTGAAGCTTGCGCGCCAGTGCCGGAACCGCGTCGAAGAACACTCGCGCTTCCTCAATGGTCATCTCGAGGGTTTCGTGGATGTTCTTGCCCTTGTATTTGATCTCAAGGGTTTCGCGGTTGTAGCGCTTGCTCTTGCAGACGTCGCATGGGACATAGATGTCCGGCAGGAAATGCATTTCCACCTTGATCAGGCCATCGCCCTGACACGCTTCGCAGCGTCCACCCTTCACGTTGAAGGAGAAGCGTCCCGGGCCATAACCACGGGAACGGGACTCCGGCACCCCGGCGAACAATTCACGGATCGGCGTGAACAGCCCGGTGTAGGTCGCGGGGTTGGAGCGCGGCGTTCGGCCGATAGGGCTCTGGTCGATATCGACGACCTTATCCAGATGCTCCAGACCCTTGATGCTGTCGTGAGCGGCCGCCTCAAGCGTCGTTGCACCGTTGAGTGCCGTAGCGCTCAAGGGAAACAGCGTGTTGTTGATCAGCGTCGACTTGCCCGAGCCGGACACACCGGTCACACACGTCAACAGACCAATCGGAATGTCCAGGTCGACATTGCGCAAGTTGTTGCCGCGAGCGCCCTTGAGGGACAGCGACAACTTCTTGTTGCGCGGTGTGCGCTTGGCTGGAACCGCAATCTTCACCCGGCCCGACAGGTACTTGCCGGTCAACGAATCAGGATGCGCCATCACTTCGGCCGGCGTACCTTCGGCGACGATATGCCCGCCGTGGACGCCCGCGCCCGGGCCGATATCCACCACGTAATCGGCCAGGCGAATAGCATCTTCGTCATGCTCGACCACGATCACCGTGTTGCCGATGTCGCGCAGGTGCTTGAGCGTGCCGAGCAACCGATCGTTATCTCGTTGATGCAAACCGATCGACGGCTCATCGAGGATGTACAGAACCCCCACCAGCCCGGCGCCAATCTGACTGGCCAGGCGAATCCGCTGGGCTTCACCGCCGGACAACGTGTCGGCACTGCGGTCCAGTGATAGATAGTCGAGACCCACGTTGACCAGGAACTGCAGGCGCTCGCGAATTTCCTTGAGGATCTTGTCGGCGATTTCACCGCGACGACCAGTCAGTTTCAGCACGCCGAAATAGTCACATGCATCGCCAATCGGCAGATTGGTCACCGCCGGCAGTGTCTTCTCACCCACCCAGACGTGCCGCGCCTCACGACGCAAGCGCGTGCCACGGCAATCCGGGCAATGCTGGGTACTGAGGAACTTGGCCAGCTCTTCACGGACCGAAGCGGACTCGGTTTCGCGGTAGCGACGTTCCAGGTTCGGCACGATGCCTTCGAACGGGTGGGAGCGTTTGACGATATCGCCGCGGTCGTTCAGGTATTTGAAGTCGACGTTCTGCGAACCGCTGCCGTGCAGGATGAACTTTTGCTGATCGGCCGGCAGGTCGTTGAACGGCACTTCGAGGCTGAACTTGTAGTGCGAGGCCAGCGATCCGAGCATCTGGAAGTAATAGACGTTACGCCTGTCCCAACCGCGAATCGCGCCCTCGGCCAGCGTCAGCTCACCGTTCACCAGGCGCTTGATGTCGAAGAACTGCTTGACCCCCAGACCATCGCAGGTCGGGCAAGCGCCGGCGGGGTTGTTGAAGGAGAACAGCTTGGGTTCCAGCTCGCTGATCGCATGGCCGCAAACCGGGCAGGCGAAGCGCGCAGAGAAGATGATCTCTTCGCCGGGCTCGTCGTCCATAGGCGCGACCAGTGCAATGCCGTCTGCCAGCTTCAGCGCGGTCTCGAAGGATTCCGCCAGGCGCTGTTGCAGATCGGCGCGGACCTTGAAGCGGTCGACTATTACATCAATCGAATGCTTCTTTTGCTTATCCAGCTTCGGCAGCTCATCCAGTTCGCAGATCCTGCCGTTGACCCGGGCCCGCACAAAACCCTGGGCGCGTAGTTCTTCGAAGACCGACAGGTGTTCGCCTTTGCGCTCGCGAATCACCGGGGCCAGCAGCATGAGCTTGCTGCCCTCCGGTTGGGCGAGGACCAGGTCGACCATCTGGCTGACGGTCTGCGCTTCCAGCGGTATGTCGTGATCCGGGCAGCGCGGAATACCCACGCGTGCGTAAAGCAGGCGCAGGTAGTCGTAGATTTCGGTGATGGTGCCGACCGTCGAACGCGGGTTGTGCGAGGTCGACTTCTGTTCGATGGAAATGGCTGGAGACAAACCTTCGATGGTGTCGACGTCAGGTTTTTCCATCATCGACAAAAACTGCCGGGCATAGGCCGACAGCGATTCGACGTAGCGGCGCTGGCCTTCGGCGTACAGCGTGTCGAACGCCAGGGACGATTTGCCGGATCCGGACAGGCCGGTGATGACGATCAGTTTGTCCCGTGGCAGGGTCAGGTCGATGTTCTTCAGGTTGTGGGTTCGGGCCCCACGAATCAGGATCTTGTCCAAAGTGGCCTCGCTTGGCGGGCGTCGAAAACGTAGGAGTATACGGCCAAATACTGGATGGATGCACACTATCAAACGAGCGGATTTGTGTCTTACATGAAGAGTCTGTCAGCGGAGCGCGTCAAAGCGTCGCGATATACCCCGTCAATCGATGGGACTGGTAGAATCGCCGCCGGTTCACATGAGGTTTTTCCATGCACGATCCCCACAGCGAACGCATGAGTGGCAGTGAGACACGCGCAGCAAGCGGTCTGGCCCTGGTGTTCGCCTTCCGTATGCTTGGCATGTTCATGGTGTTGCCGGTACTGGCGACCTATGGGATGGATCTGGCAGGAGCGACCCCGGCCCTCATCGGACTGGCGATTGGCGCTTACGGCCTGACCCAGGCAATTTTCCAGATTCCTTTCGGCTTCATTTCCGACCGCATCGGCCGTCGTCCGGTGATTTACCTCGGGCTCATCATCTTCGCCCTCGGTAGCGTGCTGGCAGCCAATGCCGATTCGATCTGGGGCGTCATCGCCGGACGCATCCTGCAAGGCGCCGGGGCGATTTCCGCCGCAGTGATGGCGTTGCTGTCAGACCTGACCCGCGAACAGCATCGGACCAAAGCCATGGCCATGATCGGCATGACGATTGGTCTGTCGTTCGCTGTCGCCATGGTGGTAGGACCGTTGCTGACCCGCGCCTTCGGTCTGTCCGGGTTGTTCCTCGCCACGGGCGGCATGGCGCTGTTCGGCATTGTGATTGTGATGTTCATGGTGCCGCGTTCCACCGGCCCGTTGCAGCACCGTGAATCCGGCGTCGCGCGTTCGGCGCTGATCCCGACGCTCAAGCATCCGGACCTGCTGCGCCTGGACCTGGGCATTTTTGTGTTGCACGCGATGTTGATGTCGAGCTTCGTGGCTTTGCCCCTGGCCCTGGTCGAAAAAGCCGGGCTGCCCAAAGAGCAGCACTGGTGGGTCTACCTCACCGCGCTGCTGATCTCTTTCTTCGCCATGATCCCGTTCATTATCTACGGCGAGAAGAAACGCAAAATGAAACGAGTTTTATTGGGCGCGGTGCTGACGCTGATGCTCACTGAGCTATTCTTCTGGCAGTTCGGCGATAGCCTGCGGGCTCTGGTGATCGGGACGGTGGTGTTCTTTACCGCGTTCAATCTGCTGGAGGCTTCGTTGCCATCGCTGATCAGCAAGGTTTCACCGGCAGGCGGCAAAGGCACGGCGATGGGGGTTTATTCCACCAGCCAGTTCCTCGGTTCGGCGCTGGGCGGGATCCTCGGCGGTTGGCTTTTCCAGCATGGCGGTTTGTCGGTTGTATTCCTCGGATGCGCCGGCCTGGCTGCCCTCTGGCTGGTCTTTGCTGTTACCATGCGCGAACCACCTTATGTCACGAGCCTGCGCTTGCCGTTGTCGCCCGAGGCGATCCGCGAAGCGGGTCTGGTTGAGCGCCTGAAGGCCGTCGTAGGGGTAACAGATGCGGTAGTCGTTGCTGATGAAGCGGCGATTTACATCAAATTGGACACAGAACTATTGGATCGCACCACCCTTGAGCGCCTGGTGAACAACCCGGCCGGGGCAGCGTGCGTAGCCTAGGAGAACGTTATGGCCCGTGGGGTTAACAAAGTCATATTGGTCGGCACTTGCGGCCAGGATCCCGAGGTTCGCTACTTGCCTAACGGTAACGCCGTGACCAACCTGAGTCTGGCGACCAGCGAACAGTGGACCGACAAGCAAACCGGTCAGAAGGTCGAGAAGACCGAATGGCACCGTGTTTCGATGTTCGGCAAAGTGGCCGAGATTGCCGGTGAATACCTGCGTAAAGGTTCTCAGGTCTACATCGAAGGCAAGCTGCAGACCCGCGAGTGGGAAAAAGACGGTATCAAGCGTTACACCACTGAAATTGTGGTCGACATGCAAGGCACCATGCAACTGCTCGGCGGCCGTCCACAGCAGGGCGACCAACAAGGCGGGGGCAATAACTATCAGCAGTCCGCCCCGGCTCCACGCCAGCAGGCTCCGCGTCCGCAGCAGTCGGCACCGCAGCAGTCGCGTCAGGCTCCGGCTCCACAGCAGGCAGCTGCGCAGCCGGCTCCGGATTTCGACAGCTTTGATGACGATATCCCGTTCTAGCCGATCTATTGATCATTTTGTAAAGTTAAAACTCGCAAAATGATGCTTAATCCCCCGAAGTAGAGGGCTTGTAGACTTTACAGCTAAGGAATTAGCTGTAAAGAAATCGTTTAGGCGATCTTTACAACCCTCACTTCACTCTCTCTCTCCATATCCCATCCTCTTCGTCCTCACCCTTCTCTCCAGCGCTCTGTCCCTTATCTCTGTCCCAGACCTAAAGAAATTGCTTCTTGCCTGCGGCTAGACCATCGCGACCCCGAATCCATGATCTACTGATCGATTTATTGAATTGAATGAGTTTGATGAGTCTCTTTCTGGAAACTGTGAGAAAACCCAAAAATCCTTTTGTTCATCGTAAAACCAGGAACAAGTTGTTTACACTTGTGCGAAAAGCTATAGAGGCTAATTTTAGATATGTGAATATTTTAAGTTTCATGACGCTTGGATCGGTGTTAGAAATTAACTAACCCAATTGAGTGAAGTCCATGCGTGCCGTACTGCTGACACATCCTACCGGCGAACAGTTTCCTATGATTCTTGATGACGAAGGCTTGCCGATTGTAAGTGCGAGTGAGTATTTGTTGTCGCGTCATACATTAGCGTCTAATACTCGAATGCGTAATGCTCGTGAACTTATGGCTTTATATCGCTGGGTTCAAAAGTATCGAATTGATTTAGATGCAATGTTCGAGGGGCGTGAGCGACCTAGTATGACGATGTTTACAACATCTTTAGTTAATGGGTTGCAGCGTAAGTATAGAAATGTGGTGTCGGCGGGGGTTGTCGAGTTAAAGAGTTACAAAGATTCGCAAAAGGCTGTTAGTACCAATACTTATCGTAGTCGCTTGTTAACTGTGCGGTCTTTTTTCTCTGACCAGTTCGATCAGTCGCTAGATGAACGACGTAATGATCCAATTGCTTGGAAAAAAGTTAATGAAATACGCGACACTGTTATTGGCTGGCTCGATAAACAGATGAGAAGTGGTGCTTCGAACAAGCGTAAAGATGCTGCGTTAACTGAAAAAGAGGCAGAAAAACTGCTAGAGGTTGTCTTGGATCAAGACGAGGTTTTCAGTCGTAGTAGATTTGTTCGCTTTAGAAACTACATCTCCGTTTCTATTATGCTGTGTTTTGGGTTGAGACCTGGTGAGTTACTAAGTTTGAGAGATGCGGACCTGATTCTAAGCTCCTCGTCGCAGCTAAATGTTTTTCGTCGACCTCCAGATCCATTGGATACCCGGTTGCCTCGACCGGCTATAAAACGATCGGGAAGACCACTAGCAATTTACGACTACCGATTGGCTCGCCATTTGGCCGAGTATGTGAAAATGCGTAGTGAAGTGCTTGAGGCTAATAAAGAATGTCACGAGTATCTAATTATCAGCCAGGATGGAAAGCCACTAAGTCATTCAATGATCACAAAGTTATTCCAAGTTGTTCGGACGCGCTACAAAAGCATTTTCAGATCAGATTTGAATGCCAGTTGTTTACGGCATTCGTTTTCCACCAATATGGAGAATGAAATGCGGGCTCTAGGAGTTGAGGAGGAACGACGTAGAAAGCTACTAGCGTTCGCCAGGGGGGATTCGTCTCTCTCTTCACAGGACGCATATTTGGATGCGGCATTTCTGAAAGATTTTGAAGAGGCAAGTCGCCGTCACCAAGGGATTTTTAGAGGGGGTAATTAATGGGGAGGGCGCAGTTAAGTTTTAGCGAAGTCGAGTTTTACTTTCCGAAGATACCGAGCATGATACTTTGTCGGGAGGGCTTGGAGGTAAACACTAATGGTGATGTTTGGGATCTACCTTACTCTAGTAGCGCATTTATGTCGATGGACTTTTCCGTAATATCTCACCATGGTATGCGGCACTTAGCAAAACTATACCTGGGCGAACAGCTACCTGTTATTGGGCTTCCTTCGGTAATGTCGAGCTTCTACGAATTACAGAAGTATCTGAAATTGATTTCTTTCGATAGTTCATTGAAGGAGGCGGGTGAAGAATTAGTTAACATCTTCAAAAAAAATATATCTGAACTGAGTGAAGGGAGGGCGCTTCACAAGATCTATCGTCCTGTTCAGTTCTATATTTGGGGGGCAATGGAATACCCGGATCTTTGTTTCTCAGAGCAGTATGGTTTTGTACTAGACGAAATGACTATTCCTGGTGGTCCAAAAGGGGAGGCCGTCCGTACGGAAGACATCGCACTTGGTCCTCTACACTTGTTGCTTGAATTACCTAGACTTACTCAGGCATTGGAGCTGGATTGCGGGCAGGAGCTTGAGCATCATCAGCAGCGCGCAGCTGTTGCTTTGTGCATAGCGTTTGGACCTAATCCTAGAGTTTTGACCTATTGTAATGAGGAGGATGTTCTTGACCTGACGCCTGATGCAGACTCCAGCACTTATCAGATTAACTTGCCTCGGATAAAAAAAGGTTTCATGCATCCCCGTGAAAACATGCGCACGGTAGGTATGAGCACGGACGTGGCTAAACACGTAGTTTCATTGATTGAAAAAAATCAAGAAACCAAAGCTGAATGGGTTGATGGTGGGAAGACCTATAAGTTAGAAAGGCGCCTTTTCGTATCAAAGACTCCTAACCCAATGGCGTTGAAAACGAAAAATTTCGCCGATATTTATAATCTTTGCTCTTGTGATATTTCTTATCTACTCAAAGCCTTCGTTTCAAGAATGAAGATTCTGTCACCTATTACGGGTAATAAGCTGCAATTAAATGCAAGAAGACTTAGATATACATTCGCCACTTCCTTGGTGATGAATGGGATTAGTAAGCGTGGCTTAGCTATTGCCCTTGATCATTCCGACACTCAAAATGTTGGTGTTTACTTCGCGTTAAAAGAAATGTTGGTTGATATGCTGGATAACGCAGCTAAGGGAGGATACTCAAATCTAACGGGTTTGTTTAAGGGGGAAATAATTGCTACAGACATGCAGCGTTGGAGTTCTCCTGTACCAGATCAAATAGATTACATTCGTGAAGGGACTCAGGAGGAGCTAGGTCGTTGCGGAAGCCAATCCCTTTGTGGGCTCGATCCTCCTTTTTCTTGCTACCTTTGCCCACTGTTCAAAGCCTACCGATTTGCTAATCACCGGGCGATACGTGACCAGCTTATATTAGACCGAGATCATCATCGTGAGCGATATAGATCGGTGGGATTTCAGTTCGATCACTTGATACAAGCCATTAACGAAGTTATATATAAATGCGAGTTAACTGATGCGACCACGCACATCTAAAAAAGGTTCACGGTTAGCCCCTGTGCTCGACTCATCTCCGGATGTTAACTTTGAAACGATTTTTCAGTTAGCCGAGGCCGCACTACCCCCAGAAATGGCCCATGTGGAATGGGGGGCCGAGATGTGGACGATTTACGATGGCCCTCTGACCTCCCAGTCGGGTAAGAGACGTGGCGCTGTGACGCTTAGCTTTCAAGCACCTCCACTGTTAGCTGAGCGGACTTTAGAGCCAAAGTGGCGACTACTGATCCAGTGCATAGTGGTACTCCGTTTCTCTCAAAGCCAACAGGCGCTAAGCAATTTGCGCAGTTTTATACACAGTGCTGCATTTGTAGCGATTGAAACTCAAAAAAACGGATTGGAGCCATATCAAGTATCTGAACAGCTAATTGATCGTGCTTGTCGTAGTATCGAGTCTTATTTTCACAAATCCGCTAATACTCGTTATGGGCGATTGCGCGCCGCTAATGAGTTTGTTAATCAGGGTGCATTACGTGGGGTTTTTCATAAAACTCTTTCTACATACTCTTATAGTCGTATGGTGCGGCCCCCATCAGTTGGTGGTCTTCAGCATAAACGACTAGATGAGTCTGAAGCAGGGTTTCATGACGATAGTAAAATGGTTGATCCGAAAACAATCGGTCTGATCGGTGAACTTTATCGGGTTGTCCCGCGAGATCATAAGTATCGTTTGTATGTGCTGATGCTGTCGTTTCTTTGTTTGTTGGGACGTCGTTTTAGTGAAGTTGCATATATGCCTTTGCAGCGGGTGAAATGCCGTGAATCTGGCAGGTGTAGCCTCTATTACTTTCCAAAAAAACAATCGAGAGGAGCAAAATTTATTTCGCGGCGGGCGTTGTGGCTAAGTACAGGAGTAGTCAAAGTTGTGACGGAAATTGTGAATGAGATGAATGACATAAGTGCTGAATGTCGCCGAGTAGCAGAATATATGGTAGAGAATGGAGAGTCGGATACTCGTTTTATGGATGATATTTGTTCTGATCAAAGAATTTATTCCAGGGACCTAAATTCTTTGGGCCTTCCCTCAACCTGGCTCGATAAGCAGCATTGGTTGAGCAAGAACGGATGGTGCCATCAAGACGTTGCGATAAATGGCCGTGGGCGAGCTAACTACGTATTTAAAGAGGCTTTAGTAGCTCGTTGCAATGAAGATTATCATGCTTCTGCGGCAGCGGTAAAAATGACTGATCAACACGGTACAAAGTATTTTCTGCCTGACCTACTCTTGTTACGGCCTATGGGGTCTTCTTCCGGAAGCTATTGTCCGTGGGTGGCGACTGAATGTACTCACTCGATGCTCTCCACATTTTTGCGCTATCTACCAGCATTGTCCAAAGAGTTTTTACCGGAAGAGCTGACTGTGAACTTTACGAGTCATAGTTTTAGACACACGATTAATACTTTGCTAGATGATGGCGGACTTTCCGAAATGGCTCAGGCTGAATGGTTCGGTCGAGGATTGTTGTCACAAAACCAATCCTACCAACACACGACTCTCGAACAGAAAGCTTTAAATCTTAAGAATATACTGTTAAGTGGGAACGGCGGTGGATATCTTGCTGACCTTATAGTAAATCAACCTTCAGATCGTCAGAGAGCACTTATTGATGCCCGAATGTATGGCGTTCATGATATAGGCTTAGGATGGTGTATGCATCCATTGACACGAAGTCCTTGCCCTAAAGCAGCTCAATGCCAAAATGATTGCTCAGAGTTGGTTTATGATGTTTCTAATCAGAATCAAACTGATGCTGCAAAGGAGCAACTTCGTATCGTTTTCAGAAATTTGAAGACGGTGGCCATTATTATGGACTCTGATTATCCTCGTGCGAGTGTAAGCTGGGTTGAGGCACAATCAAAAGCAGTTAAATACTTAACTCAAAGATTGCTCAAGTGTGGGGTTACTCAAGCTGAAATCGATTCATTGCAAGAAAACGCATTAACTGACCATTGTAGCGTGGATTTGGATTTCTATGAAGAAAAGTCGTAGGATGCAGATGTCGGATATCAGTAGTATCATCCGAGACCTGAATAATAAATGGGCCAAGGGTGATTATGGTGAGAGTATAACTTGGCGTAAGTTGGAGGCTCAGTATTTTTTTACTCGACAGGCTCTCCAAGCTCATCCAGAGATAAAAGCCGCTTATTTATATGCGAAAGCGAAATTAGCCGGTGGGCTACAGGGTAGTAGGGAGCGATATGAAGAGCTACTGATCGAGGTCAATATTTTACGTCATGAAGTCGAGAGTTATAAAAGACAAGAGGCGGGTTGGATGATTCGTTGGCAAAGAATCGCATACCATATCCGACTTGATGGGCAAAATATGTCGCTCTTCGACAAACCAAAGCCTCGTAGTACGAAAGATGTTTCAAAGTCATCGGTTGATCGAATATTGGCTCGCTTTGATAAGCCGGTTCCACCGTCAGGACGAGTATAATTTCAACGAGGGGGCAGCATGTTATAGTTAGACTTGCCGTTCTTTGTTTTTGTTGGTGTGTCCCACTGTTCAATAATTTCATTCAGAGGGAGCAAAACTAAGTTGTGTCACTTTTAATTTCAAGGGGCTATCTTGGAATTACTACCTGTGATTAATAGCGGTCTCCATCTAGGTAAAATCCTATATCCTCAAGTATGTGGTTCAGCGCTCCAACTATTCTGGATTCAGCTCGTAGCTCTTTTGCGGTATAAGAAAGGCTCACAGCTAGTCTTAATTGATGCTCATTTAAGGTTGATGGGTCCACCGTCCATACTTGAAGGATTGATATGCTTGAGTCCATTGGCTCATAGCTTTCGATTTCGTCAATTTCCGGTTTGACCAAGCTGAACATTTTTTGAGATATGCCAAAGGTTTTTTGTCTGTTGTCCGCCAGCCTCGTTCTTTGATCAAGAAAACTATCGCCGACGAATAGTAAGTTTCCAATCACCATCTCGCGAACATATGTATCGCCGAACCGAGGTGATGAGACATGATTTCTAACTAGATCAAGATCAATCAATCCTTCTTTTTTATCATTGCAAAACTCTTTGTGTAGTAACTCTATAAGGTTGGGGCTATTAACAGGTACATACTTCATATGCGTTTATACTCATCACGCCGAGATAGGTTGTAATATGGATTGTTATTCATAAAGCTTTTCCACATATCACACATAAGTTTCTGGGCAAAGCCTCTGCTAAATTGATTACGCCCTGTGCATAGTCATCGCCTTCATGATGATAAATCCGCAAGCCATCATGCTTTTCTTTTGCCTCGTCAATTGTAATTACGTCATGTGTAAGAGTGTTCATATTGCGCTCTGAAAGTAAAACGGGCGTATGATAGAGCAGATTAAACCTTCCATCATTACATTCAAATCCCAACATCCTTACCTTTGGGAGCAGACGTATCGGAGAATAATTCAAGATTTTCTTGATAAAGCTTTATATCAAGGTGAGGGCTCACTCACTTTCCCTTTTCTAGTCCATATGATCGTTCGTTCTTGAGGGGGGGTTGTCGCGAGTTCAGTCGGGTAGAACGCACCGTCTTCTAGCTCGTAGCAATATTGTTTTCCATCTCTTGTAGGAACTGTGATGATTTTTCGGACTGGTTGCATTTTCCAATCATCACCTCCGTTTAACCAGGCAGGTGATACGAGCTGTATGGATCGGACATAGGCGACTGCTGTGTCTGTTCGGATAAGTCCCAAAAGATATGGCATGGACGGGATCAAATACTGTTGCTGCCAAGAGCTTTCGGACTCACCAACCTCAAGGCACTCATGAGTCACGTAAAACCATCTTTCGTTAGCTGCGAGCGAGACGAACGCCCAGCTGCACGTGTCACGCTGGAAAAATGGAGATTGAGGCAATCGTGCGGCCTCGTAGGTTTCAAACATATTATTTGACCTGAAAAACGCGGATGTGAACTATAGTTCATAGAATTGCAGATCTCAACCGGGCTTGATCATTCCTTTTCGAAGGGTTGATCTAATGGAGCTAAACGCGGCGTTCGCCCAAGCGCTTCGCGAGCTGCGCAAGCGCAAGGGGAAGACACAAGACCACTTCGCGGCGGTCATGAGCAGGGAGTACGTGAGCATGCTTGAGCATGGGAAAAAATCCCCAACGCTTGAGAAAATTGATGGGTTAGCGTCGGTGCTAGGGATACATCCCGTTAGCTTGGTGATGAGTTGCTACATGCAAAAGGACGAAATTGAGAGCTTGAGCGATATGCTCGCGATTTTGGAAAGGGACCTCGCTAAGGAGTAATGGCCTTGCTGGGCAAGCGATTATTGAGACGGATTTTATGCCCGACACTTGAAGGAATTCGCAGTGGTTTCTGCTCCCAGGCGCTCATCCTGCGACTCCGTGCTCAATCCGCCAAATATGGATTTTAAGTAGTTTAATGCCCACGTGGTTCGTAAAAAATGAGGCAGGCGGGATGTGATTAAGCGCCCTCGCGGGTGTGTCCAGCCACCTTAGTGCCGCATTCACATCCCCCTCATAGAGGCTTAACAAATCGCGAAATACTTCAGATACCCCGTATAAAAGATCGCTTTCAGCGCAGCTCAGTTTTCCTGCTTTGCTCCATCGGCGGCGGGTACTGACTTTGATCGCCAACAATTCGGCTAACTCAATCTCCTGCATGTCTAGGAGGAGCGCCAAACGGGAGAAGAAAACGTTTGATAGCCCATCGTTTATCGACTTCCAGAGAGCAGGTCCAGAGCCTTCAAAGGCCATCTCTTCCCAGAATGATTCAGCTAGGAGCATGACAGGTTCAGACATTTCTCAATCCACCGACTATCGGTTTTGATGGGGGCAGGGTGCAGGGTTTAGAACGGAATAGTCTCGTCGAAACCACTATCCGGTTCTGTTTTACCTGTCGGTACGGCGAGGCTCGAAACAACGTACAGATTCACGATATCCTCTCGGTCCATAAATAGGATCTGACTGCGCTTAGCTTGATCAAGCTTGTTTCCGATCCAGTTACGAGCTGCTTTGGTTATTTCTCCTCCAGCAACAATGAAGGCGTGGTCGACCAGGACGCGTCGGTTCAGTTCTGGATCAAAAATTTCGTGCCCCAGCATCATTGTTACCTGGTTGTGGATCTCCGCCACGTTAGCTTGCGAGCCTTTGGTGACTCCGGATGAGTCAAGCTTGCCTTTCTTAACTTGGATACCGAAGTAAAGAACATGAAGGGTAGGTAGGGTGTATTTCATCCAGATGTCTTTGCCGTATTCCAAGGCCTTGTCTTTGTGTCCTGCTGCTGTGATTCGATGAAAACCAAGCTGTCGAAAAAGAGGAAGTAGAAGTTCTTCTATAAGATCATCTTCCGAACTTTTTTCGAGAAAGGCTGTTAGCTGGTCGCGGCGTTCAACTTCAATTTTGGACCATGGCCGGTGAGGATTGGCATAGGGAGAGGCAATGGTGCTCGTGCCGATATGGCGTAGGTAGCACTGACCATCCTCAGCGTAAAAGCTCTCAAAACCCTCACGCTTCAAAGTAGCATTTAGCAATTTTAAGGCGCCCTCGCGTTTTGAATCCTCGTTGAAGGCATCAGCAGGGTCCATTAGCGTGCTAATGACTTGGCAAAAGACATTCGACGGCGTTTGAGCGTTTGCATGGGGCATTTCCAATAGCTCTTGTAGCACACCCGCTACCCAGTAATTGCGAGTGGAACCGTCATGAACGTAATCGGTATCGACATCTCGAAAAAATCTCGTGATGTGGCTGCTGCTTCGATATTTAAACGGAGCGTTGTCGCCATTGCCGCAGATCATATCTGCGATTTCTTCGAGTGTCCGTGATCGCCACTTCATCTCCGTTCCCTTCGTCGATTCTCGATATATGGATAGTAACTCAACTTTTGAGGATGGTGGTTTTGGCAGGCTTGATGGCTAATTTTTCAAAGGTGAAAGACGCACAGCCTTGACGTGGTGAATGCGTAAATTGAGTTCAGCAAGTGATCGAGAATGGCGGTACTTTTTTCGACTGAGTTCAAGGAGGGCGTGACGGTTTGGCGTGGTCTGATTTAGAGCATAGATCTTTGACGCGCAGGAATTGGATTTCAGCATATGAAGAGGTCAATCAGGATGTTCCCCGCAAGCTGTAAGACGCGTAATCGTATTCTCACTGAACAGCCTTTTGCGTTGGTCCTGATCATCGTGTGATGACCAACGAATGGCCAATGACGGACTGTCTATCAAATTTTTGGCAGACCATACCTTTTGATCCATATATTGATTGCAGTCGTGAAAGCGACTCTAATGGCGAATAGCCATTCGCCACGTCTTCACAGAGACTGAACTGCCAATATGAAAAATGTAGCTCTTGTCATCGGTAATGCCGCTTATCTTGAAAAACCCTTAGACAATCCTGGCAACGACGCTCGGGACATGGCTACGGCTCTCCGGAAGTTTAACTTTGAGGTACATCAGTGTGTGGATGGCACTTACCTTGAAATGGAGCGAGCTTTAAAGGATTTTCGGGCCGAACTTTATGATGCAGACGTAGGGCTATTTTTCTTTGCCGGCCACGGTATCCAGATCGAAGGAGCAAACTATCTCCTAGCAGTAGATACCAAAATGGATTCCGAACTTGATGCGAAACATTCGGCGATGAAGCTCGACCTCGTAATCGATTGCTTGGAAAAAGCTAACACCACAACGAGTGTCGTCATCCTCGATGCCTGCCGCAATAACCCGTGGGAACGTAGGTGGGAGCGATCTGTCGCAGGCAACGGGCTAGCATCCGTCTACGCTCCACGTGGCACTCTCATCGCATTCGCAACCTCTCCAGGCCAAGTAGCAAGGGACGGAAAAGGAAAGCGTAATGGGATTTACACCAGCGCTCTGCTTGAGCATATTGGCACTCCCGACTGCACCATAGAAGCCATGTTCAAGCGTGTCCGAAACACCTTGAGTGTGGCCACCAACGGGAAGCAAATATCCTGGGAGCACACTTCATTGGCAGGTGAGTTTTTCTTCAATCTCAGTGTCGGTGCCCGGATTGACGCTTACAAGCCAACCTCCCTGCGGGATGGATTGTTGGAGTTGGACGACACGCTAGCCTCGCATGAAATCATCCGCAACCTGAAGGTTCTCACCTGGGATGTGCAAAATAGCGCGCTTGTCGGCTTCGGTACAGCGGTCGCCACCAACTTCAGTAAGGACAACCTATTTGTAATTGGGCGCAATATCTATCAGGCCGCTTCTGGCAATGCCAACGGGGCCATGGGCTTCGTTAACGATTTCATGGCGAAAACTAAAGGATTGAAACCCGAAAAGCGGAAAGCCTTACTCGATGGAATGCTTTTTGAAATTTTCTTCGATAGTGATGGGAAAATTCGAGACGATTTCAAAGCTCGGTATTTCAATAAAGTGTTCGCATTGCAGAAGCATGTGGCGGTGTCGTCCAGCTTTGACTTTATCGCGGAGTGCTTGCTGCCTTATTCGAACCGTTTCTATGCCCTCCCTGGTAAGACAAGTCCGGTGGCCGTCGATATAGTTTTGAATCTATCAAAGGCGCGCGCCGAACCAGATGCCGTACAAATCTGCATTGCATCGGAAGATGTGTTGCGCCCAGATGACGACTCGGAAGGCCCCGACTACGAGGTGCCAACTCGATTTCGCACTCAAGGTAGGGACGATTTCGAGGAGCGTATATCCACTCAGCTCTTGATCCCTCTACGCCTGCTGTCGTTCACGTACACAGGCGTTGGTAGAAAACCCGCCAGCATCCGCTTCCCGGCCGGGTGGACCGTTCGGCAACGAGCCAATTGAAAGCTAACCGTGTGCGCGAGACATTGGCACTGACCCTGGCTAGCAGCCCGTAAAGCCCCGCGGCGGAGAGACGTTTTGGGGCTCGTGGGGGTATCAGACAGTCTCTGCTAGCATCGACATCGGTCCTTTACCCGTTCCGGGATGATCTTGATACTCTCCGATCAGATCGAGATACTTTCGTGCAACCGGTTCCGTCGGATGTTCGGCGAAACGTTTTCGATTGACGCTTCTTAGTAGCTTCGGTGGCGTGACCGTCGGCTGCTGAAAGAATTGACGCCGGATTTCACGTCCGAGGATCTCTCCTATTAAACTTGGAACAGCGTTGCCTAGCTGACGCTGTACTTCTGTTCTTCCACCTAAGATATCGTAGTCATCCGGGAATGTTTGCAATCTGCACATTTCGCGGGACGAAAGGCGTCTATTTTTCCAATGGAATGGTCCGATAGCACTTCCTGGTTGAGCTTGGATTGTCCAAGAAGGTTTGTCTTTCGCCAGCTTCAACAAGAAGCTCCAATATCGGGTTCTCCAACCAAATAACGGTAATCCCTCACCTCTGTTAGTGTGGTGAAGATAATTTTTGCCTTCGGGGATACTAGATAATAGATCACCCCACTTTCCCGTTGCAGCTAACTCAGGGTGATGTAAGTGATCTAAGTCTCCAATAGCGTCCCATGCAGTACGCCAGCTTTCCCTAGGGAAAAGATCAAGATCGGGAGACTCAGGGTTTCTATGTGTCGGGGCGGGAAAATTAAAAGAGTGCCCTTCTCGGGAACCTATTATGAACACACGTTCCCGAACTTGTGGGACGCCGTAGTCCGCAGCGTTTATAACACCTAAGTTAAAGTTGTACTTGGTTCCTTCCTCTGCGTTTATTTTTTCTATAATGTTTTTTAGTAGGGAAATAGCTTCGTCTTTGCCTTTGTAAGTAATTCCAAAGACGTTTTCCATGAGAAACGCCTTTGGCTTTAAGTCTCTCAAAACCCGAAGGTAGGCGGTAAGCGTATCTGCACGCGGATCATCAAGGCGCTTAGTATCACCCCCCGACCAATACGCAGCTTTCGAGAAAGGCTGGCAGGGAGGGCCGCCTATCAGCAAATCAGGTTCATTGAGTAAAAAACCACCAGTCGATCGGATTTGCTCACTACTTACCTGGTGAATGTCATCATGGATGACGTTCCAGTCCGGCCTGTTATGTCTAAGAGTAGTGCAAGCCCATTTGTCAAACTCTACTGCAATAGAGGTATCGAAACCGGCAGCTTCAAGACCTAGATCTAGGCCACCGGCCCCAGTGTAGAGGCTAATTGTCTTGAGCATGAGAGGGGATTGCCTTACCTTGAAGGATTTTGAGCCAAGGATGAACATCCTATCATGGCTGCATCAACGAAATCTAACATAATTGTATTGGGGGTACAAGTGATCGAGGTGAAGTTGAGATCTGCCATGGCAGCCTATTCTGAGAAAACAGGTCAGAAAATAACCTACCAGCAGCTTGCCGAGCGCTCTGGTCTCTCAAAAGCGACCTTGGAGGCACTGGGGTCGCGCTCTGATTACAACACGACCCTTTCTACAGTTGATGTACTTTGTTCTTGCTTGATGTGTTCTGTAGGAGACTTGCTGGAATACAAGCAAACTCCTAGCGACGCGGTGAGATAATATGACAATTAAAATCGATCATCGCATTGCAAAGGACGTACTTTTTTTGGAGTACGCCAATACAGATTCTGGAGTTTCTGATCAATTATCTGTTGAGTGGCTGTCGAGGGTTAATCACCTTTCTGACCTATGCCCGCCTAGGAAAAGTTCTACATTTATAGCTGCGCTTGGCACGGCACTTTTGGCGAAATCCGTCGAGCCTGCGGTAGATGTATACTGTTTATTAGATCGCGATGGGGGCGAAAATTCATATTCAGCAAGATCATTAGCCGACAATGTGTGGGCTAAAAATAGAGCCTTGTTAGGAATTGATCTGGGTGCGAACGGCCCTAACCCTTTGAATAACACCCCTTTCATTGGTAAGGGGCGAATTGATGAAATACGAAATGTTAGAAACGCTTCGGGGTTTACCTATCTCATGGAATGCTTAGATAGGCTCAGACATTATACATCTACAGCTCAAGCCAGATCGGCTTTACGCGGCTTTATACTCTCTCGAAAAAAAGACTTTTCTACTAGTTTTGTCGTAGGTGAGGCAGCTGGAGATCATTTTGTACTTCCAACACTTGAGGCTGCGATACGCTCATTAATATCGGTAGATAGTGAGGATGGCCGTTGTGCGCAGGCAGTTGCAGCGGGACTTCTTGCGGCTAATCCATCGACAAGTGATATTGAAGTTGGTCATATTAACGATCCAGATAGAAATTTCCCTTTGGATATTGCGGTTTATTATCCTGTAAACGACGATAGAAGGTTGTCGCTAGCAATAGAGGTGAAAGATAAGGCGGTGGGAACCGCAGAAGTTTTGTCGTCTTTAGAAAAAGCCCTGAATTTTGATGTTCGAACTGTTATATATTTGGCTATATCTAGTCGGCAGGTACAGGTCGATTTTTCCACCGAATCAATTCGTGCGCGGGATATGGGTTGTAATTTAATAATATATACTTCATGGGCTGATTTTATTAGAAGTTGCATTGGTTTTTCCAGCGATGCTGGGCCCGTATTATACTCACACATATATAAATTGATTGGTCAGTACCTTCAGGAGCTAGGTGTTAGTCAGGCGGGCATAGATGTTTGGACTGGTTTCGCCGAGGAGTAAAGGCTTGGCTGCTTACCTCAATAATATGTAAGATTAGGCTACGGTCGTCCGCGCCTAAGGGTGAGCTACGGTGCGACCTTTCCGATTCTACAACCGCTTTCAATATTAACTCGTGAAAGGTGCGCAGAATTTTTGCACTTTTTGTCACCGTCGAGTTGAAAAAAAGCGCCTATCGAGGCGACGGTGAGGGTTGGCGGTATGCAGTGTTGATGGGACTCGACGTTTCCGTAGACCTGCAATTTGACACCTTGCGGGGTTGGGTCCATTATAAATCTGTCTGGATGTGGGGGGTAATTTAACTTACCACTGACTCTCTGCGGTGGAACTATGAAAGTCTGTTTTGCCCTCGCGACTGGTAACTATCTTGACGTTGGCTCGATGGGTAGAAGAGAAAATAACCTCGCATCCGGACTCTTTTTTTATGGACGAAACTTCGAACATCCTTGCAATGCTTTTCGCGCCTGGCTTCCATACCATTGAAGGTTTTTCGAAGCTGCTCGGGACCGACCAGGATCAGTTGCTTAAGCTGATCTACCCGGAAAGAGGCACGAATTATTTAAGCTTTAGTATCAAGAAAAAAAATGGGACGCCGAGGCAAATCCGAGCACCCAAGAAAAAGCTTAAAAGCTTGCAGCGTGTATTTGCGAACTACTTGCAAGGAGTCTATAGGCCAAAACCATCCGCGCATGGTTTTCTGCCAAATAGAAGTGTTAAATCTAATGCGGCTCCTCACACGAATAAAAGTTTTGTTTTTAATATTGATCTTAAAGATTTTTTTGAAACGATTCATTTTGGTCGTGTTAGAAATTTATTTATGTCGAAGCCATTTAGTGCCCCACAAAACGTCGCGTCAGTAGCAGCCCATCTCTGCTGTTATAATGGGCGGCTGGCTCAAGGGGCGCCGACGTCGCCAATTATTTCTAACATGATAGCTTTAAAACTTGATACTCAGTTGCAAACATTGGCTGCGCGTAAAAAGTGTCATTACACACGATACGCTGATGATATTACTTTCTCGTTTACCTGCTCAAAGCATCGATTGCCTACAGAAATAGTCCAGCATTCTGATGGTGGTTTTTCTGCGCCGGGGGAAATTCTTTTAAGTATAGTTGAAAAGAATGGTTTTTCGATAAATGCTGAAAAGACTAGGCTTCAGCATAGAACTCAGCGGCAAGTTGTAACAGGGTTGACGGTAAATAAATTTCCCAATTTAAGTAGAGAGTATTTTCGCCTAACCGGCTCCATGATCAATGCGTTGAAGAAATATGGGGCGGCTAACGCGGAGAAAAGATATATAGAGATACTTAGTGGTAGAGAGTCGACTCTTACCCCCCGTGCATCGAATAGGGTAAAGGATAAAGAGGGCACCTTCTTTGTAAAGGTTATAGAGGGAAGGCTCAATTATATTCAAATGATTCGCGGACGAAGCGATCCCATTTATCGTAGGTTAGCTTATTTTTTTAGTCTCGCCATTGGCAAAGAAAGAGTCGAACTGTCTAGAACCGCTGAGGATTCGCTCAGTGACTCCATATTTGTGGTGGACAATGACGCCGATATTAGCCAAGGTACCGCTTTTTTGCTCTCTGGGGTTGGGATAGTTACCAATTATCACGTTGTGGAATTGATTGATTATAAAAACTCGAAAAAAGAACTTAAGTTTACAACCACTGAGGTGGTTCCTCGGGAGTTGAGGGCAGAGTTGATATACGCTAATAAAGATATGGATTTGGCGATTTTTTACCCGGGGAAGGAATTTGAAGGTGTTCGGGGGTTGCATTATAGAAAATCTTGCAAGATTAAACCCCTAGATCCAATACTTGCTATTGGGTTCCCGTCGCATGCTCCCGGCGCGGCGCCGTTCATGAATACAGGGAAAGTTATTCAGAGTCGTATTTTGTATAATTCATTCTTTTGGATAGTGGATATAGGCTTAATTAGTGGGAATAGTGGCGGCCCCATATTTAATAGCTCAATGGAAGTTATAGGCGTTGCAACGCGAGGTGCAAAAGCGAATGATATGTCTACTGTTTTCAATTGTTTTTTACCAATAACTGATATTGATAAAATGGTGGGGGCTCGTAAATATTTGCTAAGGAGAAGTTTTCTGGAGTTTCTATTTCCGGTGGGGAAAGGTTTGCGTTTGATTCCTGCTCCGAAGATTTCATCAATACTTTCTTGTTCTAGCATGCTTAAAAAACATGTTTTTTGATTATTTTAGGGGGCGAGCAGTTGATATTAAAAAAGTAATACATCAACTGTCTGGCTATCACCGTTCCAGCATCAGCGCGTTGCTAGCCTAGGCGGCACCATCCTGGGGGGGTATCGTCTAGGGCAATGTCACGTGCGACTGCTAACTTTACACAATTACGCCAGATCTACTTCATTTGTTCCTAAGTATCTGAAAAATATAGGTTTCTTTTTTTGGTTTGAGTCGATGTGCTCGACAGGTATGGACTACCATTCTGATCCGCAGCTGATTTCAGAACCGTAAACAAAAAAAGCGAAGCCATATGGCTTCGCTTTTTTGTTGGCGCTGTTAACTGGATGAGTTGGTCACATTGGCCCGTGCCGAGTGCAGCTTCTTGTAGCTTTCGATCAACCGCAGGTGCCGGTCGAGCCCCTCCAGTTTCATGCTGGTCGGCGTCAAACCATGGAAGCGCACACTGCCGTCCACCGAACCGATCACTGCATCCATCCGCTCGTTACCAAACATCCGACGGAAATTGGCCTCGTAGTCTTCCAGTTCCAGGTCTTCGTCCAGTTTCATCTCCAGCACCGCGTTGACGGCCTGGTAGAACAAACCACGTTCAACGGTGTTGTCGTTGTACTGCAGGAACATCTCCACCGCCTCTTTCGCCTCTTCAAATTGCTGCAAGGCGAGATAAATCAGCAGCTTCAGCTCCAGGATCGTCAGCTGGCCCCACGCGGTATTGTCGTCAAACTCGATGCCGATCAGGCTGGTGATGTCGGTGTAGTCGTCCAGTTCACTTTCCACCAGACGCTCAGCCAGCGCTTGCAGTTCGTCGTCGTCCAGGCGATGCAGGTTCAGGATATCGGCGCGGAAGAACAGCGCTTTGTTGGTGTTATCCCAGATCAGGTCGTCCACGGGATAGATTTCCGAATAGTCCGGCACCAGGATGCGGCAGGCCGTTGCGCCAATGTGCTCATACACCGCCATATAGGCTTCTTTGCCCATGCCCTCGAGAATGCCGAACAAGGTCGCGGCTTCGTCGGTATTCGAGTTTTCACCCTGGCCGGAGAAGTCCCACTCCACGAATTCGTAATCGGACTTGGAGCTGAAGAAGCGCCACGACACCACGCCGCTGGAATCGATGAAGTGCTCGACGAAGTTATTCGGCTCGGTCACCGCATGACCTTCAAACGTCGGCTGGGGCAAGTCGTTGAGGCCTTCGAAGCTGCGGCCCTGAAGCAACTCGGTCAGGCTGCGTTCCAGCGCCACTTCCAGACTCGGGTGCGCACCGAACGAGGCGAACACACCGCCGGTACGCGGGTTCATCAACGTGACGCACATCACCGGGAACTCACCGCCCAAGGACGCATCCTTCACCAGCACGGGGAACCCTTGCTCTTCCAGCGCCTGAATACCGGCCAGGATCCCGGGGTACTTAGCCAGCACCTCGGCCGGCACATCCGGCAATGCAAATTCACCTTCGATGATTTCGCGTTTGACCGCGCGCTCGAAGATCTCCGACAGGCACTGCACCTGGGCTTCGGCCAGCGTGTTACCGGCGCTCATGCCGTTGCTCAGGAACAGGTTTTCAATCAGGTTGGACGGAAAATACACCACTTCGCCGTCCGACTGGCGCACGTACGGCAGCGAGCAGATGCCGCGCTCTTCATTGCCCGAGTTGGTATCGATCAGATGGGAACCACGCAGCTCGCCGTCGCGGTTGTAAATCTTCAGGCAGTACGCGTCGAGGATTTCCGTCGGCAGTTCATCTTTACGGCCAGGCTTGAACCAGCGTTCGTCCGGGTAATGCACAAACGCTGCGTTGGCGATGTCTTCGCCCCAGAACTGGTCGTTGTAGAAGAAGTTGCAGTTGAGTCGCTCGATAAACTCGCCCAACGCCGACGCGAGCGCGCCTTCCTTGGTCGCACCCTTGCCGTTGGTAAAGCACATCGGCGAGTGTGCATCGCGGATATGCAGCGACCACACGTTGGGCACGATGTTGCGCCACGAGGCGATTTCAATCTTCATGCCCAGGTCCGCCAGAATGGCCGACATATTGGCGATGGTTTGCTCAAGCGGCAGATCCTTGCCGACAATGTAAGTGCTCGCCTCTGAACTGGAGGCCGGCATCAGCAACGCCTGGGCATCGGCGTCGAGGTTGTCCACTTCTTCGATCACAAACTCAGGCCCGGCCTGCACCACTTTTTTCACGGTGCAACGGTCGATGGAACGCAGGATGCCCTGGCGGTCCTTGTCGGAGATATCCGCCGGCAACTCGACCTGGATCTTGAAAATCTGGTTGTAGCGGTTTTCCGGGTCAACAATGTTGTTCTGCGACAGCCGGATGTTTTCGGTGGGAATACTGCGAGTGTCGCAGTACAACTTCACGAAATACGCCGCACACAACGCCGACGACGCCAGGAAGTAGTCGAACGGACCCGGTGCCGAGCCGTCGCCCTTGTAGCGGATAGGTTGATCGGCCACCACCGTGAAGTCATCGAACTTGGCTTCAAGTCGAAGGTTGTCGAGAAAGTTGACCTTGATTTCCATGGGGGATTACCAGAATAACGGCTAGACGAATGGCCGCCATTATCCGGCATTTCAGCCGTAAGTCTTGCGGGCGTCTTGCGATATGTCCCCAACGGGCCTTTTTTAGCGGTCAGTCAAGTATCAGATGCGGCAAGAACCGGCTCGAATCCTTGGTGATCAGGCTGTTGTCCTCACGTACACCGATCCCCGCCGCTTGATCGCCGATCACCCAGGAGCCAATCAGCGTGTAGCTGTCACCAAACTGCGGCAGCGGCGCGAACTCCTGAAGGATAAACGGCGCATCGGTGTAGGGGCCGTCCTCTTTCACGATCAGACCATCAGCGGTTTGCAGCTCGATGTTGGCCCCTTCCCGCGAGAAGAACGGCTTGCGTACCCAACCCTTCGGCACCTCTTTGCCCGGATCGGTATCCAGGTGCGCTGCAAGCAGATTCGGATGACCTTTGTTGAATTCCCACAACAGCGGCAGGATGCCTTTGTTGGAGATGATGGATTTCCAGGCTGGTTCGAAAAACTGCGTATCACTCTGGGCAATCGCGGCACCGAAGGGCTCGTGGAAGATAAACTCCCAGGCGTGCAGCTTGAACAGGTGAGGAATCCAGCGATCTTCAAGGTCGACGAAACGTCCGTCGCTGGTCAGGCCGATGTCTTCGATATCGATGTGGCGTGATTCGATGCCGACCTTTTCCGCCACCAGCCGCAGGTAGTCGGTGGTGCCCTTGTCTTCGACTGAGTCTTTCATCGAAGCAAAGTAGAAGGGCTGCTTGAGCTGCAATTGAGCGAAGGCCTGATGCAGTTTGGTATCGATGCTGTTGAACTGGTCGGCCTGCTTGGGCAGCAAGCCGCGTTCGATGCATTGCTCCAGCCAGCCCCACTGAAACGCCGCGGCCTCATACAGGCTGGTCGGCGTGTCGTAGTTGAGTTCCAGCAACTTGGCGGGCCCGGTGCCGTTGTAGGAGAAGTCCATGCGCCCGTACAGGTGCGGGTGACCTTCGAGCCATGAGGTGCGAACCATGTCGAAGAATGGCGCGGGGATGCTCAGGCGCTCCAGCAGCTCCTCGCTCTGCACCACGCGGGCCACCAGGTCCAGGCACATCTCATGGATCTCGGTGGTCGGGTCTTCGAGATCGTTCTCGATCTGCTTGAGCGTGAACTGGTAATACGCGCTCTCGTCCCAGTAAGGTTCGTTGTCGATGGTATGGAACATAAAGCCGAGACTCTCGGCCGTCTGCTTCCAGTCAGGACGTTCTGCGCAGTGGATCTTCTTCATGGCCCGGTTTCCTTAACTGCTCGATCCGCCGCCGCCGCCCCAGCCGCTGCGTGCGCTGGCCTTGCTGCCGAAGCCGCCACGGGAGGTAGACGAGGCAACGGAAACCGGCTTGCTTGTGGAAGAGCGGACCGAGTCGGCGTAGTTGCTGCTGCCGTACCTTGCCTGATTGGACTTGGTAAACGTCGAGCCCTTGGCAATCCGCTGGCTGAGCGTCGAGTTCGAATAGCTGCCGCGATCATCGCGATGGCGATACACCGGTTCGGAGTAGTAGCTGTTGCGGTTGCTGCTCAGCATGTTGCCGATCAGCAGACCCGTCAGCAGGCTGCTGGTGGAGAAGCCCGAGCCCCCAGTGTTCGCCGTTTCCGAGGCAGGTAATTGCGCCTTGGCCGCGTCCACCTGGGATTGCGTCACCTGGCCATCGGCGGTCAGTTCGAAACCGCCGAGCTTGGGGATGAACTTGCCGGCGGAATCCTGCTGGCACCAGTCGGCGACAAAGTCGGCATCGCAATCGGCCTGGCTGTCGTACACCGGCGCTATGCGGCGGTGCTCGGTCATGGCTGTCATGTAGGCGTCTGAGCAGACATCCACCGGAAGCTTTTCATCGGCGCACTGCTGAACGGACTGGAAGTTGTACTTCTTCTGCACCGCGTAGGTTTTTTCCGTCGGCCCGCAGCCGGATATCGCCATGGCGACCGACGCTGCCAGCGAGAGCTGAACGTACTTGCTTCGTTTCATCGGGATCTCCGGGCGCAATCAGTTCTGGGAAGGAGTCATGCACGCGGCGTTCAACATGCCGACGCTGATGGCTACGGCTGCCACGTAGATGCCGGCAGCGATTTCACCTTTTTTGATGCGCTCAGAAGTGCCTTTGAGCACCAGGCTGGTCACCAGAAACGCCAGCAGTTGGACGAGGGCGGCGATCACCGCCCAGACGACGAAGTCGAGAATGCTGATCGAGTAGGCAATCACGTTGCTGGCCGGAATGGCGAAACCGATGATGGCGCCGCCCAGGGCGATCGCAGCAGCCACGTTGCCCGAACGGATCAGTTCGAATTCCTTGTGCGGAGTGATGCGGGTGTAGATGAACTGGAACAGCGCGAACAGAACGGCAGCGCCGAGGATGTACGAAACAAAGCCGAACACGGCGGCTTTGTTCAGGGAGATGGAGAGTGCTTCTAGCATGGACGTCTTCCTTTTTTAGAACGTATTCAAGTC
Source organism: Pseudomonas sp. NPDC099000 (assembly GCF_044759925.1). Classification (NCBI taxonomy): domain Bacteria; kingdom Pseudomonadati; phylum Pseudomonadota; class Gammaproteobacteria; order Pseudomonadales; family Pseudomonadaceae; genus Pseudomonas; species Pseudomonas sp. NPDC099000. The sequence continues at coordinate 22,750 of NZ_JBIWAF010000034.1, read as the reverse complement.
GGTTGTGTACAGCGAGATGCCCAGCGACGTACTCAAGCTGATGGTGCCTTCGGCGTCTTCTTCGACGGAAAACAGGAGGAATTCCCGGCGGTCGGTCAGGCCGGTTTCGCGGGCGTACAGCATCGAACGGTGCTCGATGCTGTAGGAGTCATCCGGGTTTTTCAGCTGTTCGCTCAGCGCTACCAATTCTGTCTGGCCATCCTCGGTGCCCCATTCGCGGGTGTATTCGACGCCGTTATGGGTGTAGGTCGGCAGGCCGATCAGGCTTTGCGGACCGGCCAATCGGCGCAGCTCCGCTTCACTGCTGATGGTGATGTAACTGAGGTAATTGAACAGGATCACCGACTCGACCTGCCCGGCAATTTCGCCGGTGGTGTGCACCTGCAGCCAGTAGTCTTCATCGTTCATGTAATAGCGCGACAGCCAGGTCGACTGCCCGAGATCGACGGTGCCGTTGCTCCAGATCTGCTGGGAGCCGGGGATCGTCACCGTGGTGTTGCCGTCGAGCAACAATCTCAGGGAAGTGTCGAACATCACGCCCTTGCCCAATGCCAGGCCCAATGGGCCAGTGGCCGGCGGCGGGGCTTCGTTGGCGGTCCATTTCGACTCTGGCGTTGCGTTCGGGGCCTCAAGCCCCATCAACTGTTTAAACCATCCCATTGGAGATTTCCTTGAGGCGAGTGGAGGCGATGTAGAAGAGTTCGCCGCCCTCAACGCGGGTGGCGCCGGGCGGGTTGATCGACGGTTGTCGGGCGCCTTTGGCGCGATAGCCGATGAGCGTGGCGTTGTGGTGTTCTTTCATCCGTGTGTACAGATCGCCAAACGTCGCTTCAAAGGCCTCGGGCAGTTTCATCAGGTATTGAGTGGCGCCTTGACCCACGCACAGCAGTTCATTGATGACCACTGACGAGCCCGGATCCTGCGAGGCGCGCACCAACATCTCGATGGCCATGCTGGAAGTGCATTCCAGGCTGGGCGCGTAGGCGCTGGCGAGCGCTGCGACTTCACTGTCGTTGAAGTGGGCGACTACATGCCCGACAGGCTTCAGTTGATTGACCGCCAGCACGGTGGCCAGGGTCAGGTCGTCTGAATGGGTTCGTACCAGAACGCGTTCGGCACCCGGAACGCCAGCGCGCAGCAACAACGCCACAGAGGACAGGCTTTCACCTTTGATGAAGCTCGCTTTGCCCGGCATCGGGTTTTCTTCGAGGGTGCAATCGCAAATGACGATCAGGTTGTCGTTCGAGGTTTCGTCCTGAAGCAACAACTCAATGACCCGTTCGCTGGACGCGCCTTCCCAGCCGATGAGAACCGTATGGCCGACCTTGCCGGTGAAATCGCCTTTGCCCTTCATGCCTTTTCTCCATGCATCGATGACACTGCTGGTGGTTTTGCCGATGGCTGCCGTCAGCAGCGCAATGCCCCCGAGCATGACCCAGGTGGCCACGAAAATCCGTCCCGCCGCTGTCTGCGGCGCGAGATCGCCATAGCCGACGGTGAGTGTGGTGGTCAGATAGAAGTAAGTAAACGTGGCGGGGGCGGTGAGGTGTTGTTCGCCCAGTAACACCAGGCCCAGATACGCCGTGAGCAGGTGCACGCCCAAGGCAATGACCAGGCCTGCCCAGCCGAAACGGTGGAAGAGGGACGAGGCATACATGCGCAATAAAAGGAAAATCGACATTTCGTCCCTGACTCCGTGGGTACTTGTTCCTGGCGACTTCATCGCCTCGGCGTCTGAATGCGCAAGTGCGTTCAACCGGCGGCATTAAACCTGCTGCGCGGCGCGGAGAAAAGTACCTTGGCTGCAATAAATCCGGCGAGCGCCCCAAACAGATGACCTTCGAAGGAAACGCCCTGACGAGGAAGGAAGCCAAAAATCAGACCTCCGTAGAGCAGGGCCACGACGCCGGCCGTTATCAGGTTGCCCCAGCTCCTGTGGAACCAGGCGCGGGACAGGAGGTACGCCCATAGCCCGAATACCCAGCCGCTGGCGCCGATGTGTACGCCTGCAAAACCGAACAGCCAGACCAGCGCGCCGCCCAGCAGAATAATGATCGCGCTGACCGCAATGAACCGGTTGAGTCCTTCGATGATGACCAGGGTGCCCAGTATCAAAAAGGCAATCAGGTTCGCGCTCAGGTGCGCAAAGGAAGCGTGCAGAAAAGGCGAGGTGATGATGCCGAGCAGGCCGTGCACGGTTCTCGGGATCAGGCCGAATGTCATGAGGCTGTAGCCGGTCGCGACATTGACCAGTTGCAGCGCGACCATGAAGAGCGCCAGGCCTGCGATTGTCTTGAAACCCTTCAGGGCATCCATCCTTGACCTCGACGTAAAAAAGAAGGGCAATGAATCAGCACCGATCCATGTGGGAGCGGCGGTGCGGCGGTCCGACTTGCCCGCGAAGAGGGAGTGTCAGTCGACTAAATGTTGCCTGACACACTGCCATCGCGGGCAAGCCCGCTCTCACAGGTTCCGCAGCTTTTGGCATCAGGGAAGTGAATGCCAAGCTGCGGTGTTGCCTGGGTTGCTTACTCAGCCGATTTTTTCTTCAGGCGTTCCAGAATCGCATTGGCGCTGCCTTCGTTCGGCGTGATGCCGGCGTCGCGCAGTTTGCGTTCCAGGTCAGTACCGGTCGATGCATCGGCCAATTGGTCCTGAGCTTCCAGTTCAGCCGCGCGTTGCTGCTGCTTGGCCTGCAGGCGGTTCAGCGTACCGACGGCGGTTTCCAGCTTGCCGTTGGCGCCGCCACTGGCAATCGAAGCGCTGACCTGGGCTTTCTGTACGCTTTCACGGGCCTTGGCCATGTCGACTTGCTGGCGCAGGCTTTTGATACGGTTTTCAGCCTTGGTGATGTCTTTGCGCATGTTTTCAGCGTAACCGCCGAATTCGGTGGCCTGCTTCTGCTCGACGTCCAGTTCGTTGGTCAGGGTCGAAATGGCTTCGGCCACTTCCAGGGCCAGGTCTTCACGGTTGGCCTGGATCGCGGCCAGGGCCTTGGATTCCAGGTCCTTGATCTTGGCGTTGTACTCGCTGACGCGATCAGCCGACAGTTTGTGCTTGGCCATGATGGTGACCAGCTCACGCTTGGCGTTGGCCAGGGCGCTGTCAGCATCGCGGATTTCCTGGTCGAGGATGCGCAGGGCCTGTTGGTCGACGATCGATTCGCCAACTTCAGTGGCACCGCCACGCAGCGCGGTGAACAATTTGCTCCAGATGGACTGAGTCATTGGATATTTCCTGTTACCGAATAATTAATTGAAGAAACGTTCGAAGGCTTCGCTGGCGCGCTGGACGTTATCGACCAGGGTTTTCACCTCGGTCACGATGTTCGTCAGGCTGGAGTCGGAGCTCAATGCGCCGAACATGTTGTAGACAATCTGCCCGTTCGGCATGGACTCGATACCGATCGAGGACAGCGGGAACATTTCCCGGCTGCGCAGCACGGCGTCGTTGAAGGCCGGTACGTCGTTGATGGACTCGATGTCGACCAGAACGGTATCGACGATGATCTGTTCGCCCACCACCGCGATGTAAATCGGCAAGCCACCGAAATCGTTCATTTCCAGCTTGATGCTGGATTCGGAGCCTTGAACGAGAGAAAGCGTGATGTCGTTCGAAACCACTTCGTCCAGGGCTTGAAGGGCGCTGAAGAGGCGATCAATGTTCCAGTTTGTACCTGCGCTCATGTAATTCTCCGACATGAATGAGCCAGCCAGAATCGGTTGGCGAAGCTGTTTCTCCATCTGCTTGAGCAGGCTTCGGTTTTCGGGAAGCACCCAAGTCTCGTGTTTCACATAACCGGCGGCACCCAGGCCCGCGCGCATCTGCTTCATGTAAAAGCTCGATGGTTTTTTCGCGGACGGTTTCGCGCGCTCTCCCTTGCGGCTTGCTGGATCGGTCTCGGGCCCGGTTGGGGGGCTCGATGGAGAGCTGCTTTTCATGGGCTGACCTCGATGTGAAAAACTCACGCGTGGGAAACACTACAGGCAATTTTTGCCACTCTCAATAGCTCACGCGTGAGATTTTTTGCATTACTTTATTCGGCCAGCAAAAAGGGCCCGCAGCGCTCAAACGCGGCGGGCCCTTTTCGGAAGTTGATCAATAAGTTAGGAGGTTAGCGGCTGGCCGCCAGGAATTCGTCAGTGGAAATCACGCTCGCATAGGCGAAACCCAGAGCCGACATGAAGGCGGCGTGAACGTGGGCGGCGGGCACTGTGACGCCGTTGAATTCCAGGTCGCGTGAGGCACAGGCGTCGTGGATCACGGTGACGGTGTAGCCGAAATCGGCCGCGGCGCGAGTGATGCCATCGACGCACATGTGGCTCATGCTGCCGACGACCACCAGTTCCTTGATGCCTTGCTCGTCGAGGATCGATTTGAGTTCGGTTTCACGGAACGAGTTGACGAAGTGCTTGAGCACCACCGGCTCGTCGGCGCGGTTCAGGACTTTGGGGTGCAGCTTTGCGCCTTCGGAACCCGGGGTGAAGAATGGGGCTTCTTCGGAGGTGAATTCGTGACGGATGTGCACCACCGAATCACCGGCATCACGAAAGGCTTCGAGTAGACGGACGGCGTTGTCGGCAGCGGCATCGGCGCCGACCAGCGGCCACTTGCCTTGGGGGAAGTAGTCGTTTTGGATATCGACTACGATGAGTGCTTGCTTGGCCATGACTGTTTCCTCGAAATGTGTGTGTTGGGTGTGGAACGAAGTATTGGCCCTGGCAGGCCGACCGGGGATTGGCCGCACCGACAATAGAAGGGGGAAAACTGACAATGGACGCAGAAAGGGCAATCGCCGAAATCGGCGTGCTGATTTATCCCGGCGCGCAGAAGGCGGCGGTGCACGGGTTGACGGACTTGTTCGGGGTGGCCAATCGGATCGCCGCTGAACATCAGGCTGCGCAATTGCCGCTGCTGCGGGTCAGCCATTGGCAAGTTGATGGCGAGCAGGCGCCCGAGCGGGTGTACGACAGTCATCCGGGTCCCAACCGCGCCTTGGTGGCGGTGTTGATCCCGCCGTCGATTGCCGGATTTTCCGAAGGCCAGGCACCGCCGGCGTTGATCCACTGGATGCGTCAGCAACATGCGCAGGGCGCGACCCTCGGTGGCGTCTGTGTGGGCTCGATCCTGCTGGCGGAAAGCGGTTTGCTCGACGGCCGTAGCGCCACCACCCACTGGACCTCGGCCAAAACCTTCGCCGAGCGTTACCCGGCGATCAAGCTCAAGGCCGATACGCCCATTGTCGACGACGGCGACCTGATCACCACCGCCGGGCTGATGGCCTGGTCCGAGCTGGGTCTGCGCCTGGTAGACCGTCTGCTCGGCCCGAGCATCGCCACTGGCACTGCGCGTTTTCTGGTGGTGGAGCACAGCGACAGCGCGAGTGAATGCGGGAGCAACTTTTCACCGATTCTCAGCCATGGCGATGCGTCGATTCTCAAGGTTCAGCATTGGCTGCAAAGCACCGGGGCCACCGATGTATCGCTGACGGCGATGGCCGAGCGGGCAGGGTTGGAAGAGCGCACGTTCCTGCGCCGATTCCGCGCGGCGACTGGGTTGAAACCCACTGAGTACTGCCAGCACCTGCGGGTCGGCAAGGCGCGGGAAATGCTCGAATTCACCAACGGCACCATCGATCACATTGCGTGGACCGTGGGCTACCAGGACCCGGGGGCGTTCCGGGCGACGTTCAAGAAAATTACCGGGCTGGCGCCGAGTGATTACCGGGCGAGGTTTGGCGTGACGCCGGGTGCCGCGACCCGGTAGGCGCAACACCGCAAATCTCTGTGGGAGCGAGCTTGCTCGCGATTGGGCCTTAACATTCAACATTGATGTCGTCTGACAGATTGCTATCGCGAGCAAGCTCGCTCCCACAGGGATCGTAGTTGGGCCTTGGTCGTGCAAAATGCAGGAGCTAGAACGCTCGTCGTGCAGAATCGGGCAGGCGTCGTGCCATTACGATTCCTGCAACCGACTGAATTCAAGGACATTTCGATCAAGCCTCCCTTGGCTTGATCTCTGCACCCCTTCAACTACATTCATCAAAAGCCGATTGAAGGGGGATGCATGACCCCAACAAACTGCAAGAAACTGGTGGTCGCCCACTCGGTTCGCCCCGAGGCGCCCCAGCACGAAGTCGACACCAATCGCGCGCTGGCCCGCTGGCTGGCGCAAATCCTGGGGCTCAAGTTCGGCGGCAGTTACGACCCCGAACTTCACGATGGCCGGGATCTTTATCTTTTGCCGACCCAGACCCTGGTCGGCGTCGCTGCCGCACGGGCATTGGGCGTCACGGGGCCGGAGGATCTGTGGGGCGGTTACGTCGACCACGATTTCATCTGCACCAAAGCCATCAGCCACGGGTTGCGCAACAAAAATGCGCACGCCCCGCAAGGCTGGTCACCGTTGTTTTCCGAACGCGTGCGCAACGTCGTGCTCGATGGCCTCAGCGTGTTCTCACTCGACGATGCGCGGCCGGCAGCGGAGCATTTGCTCTACACCGGCTCGATCCGCATCAAGCCGATTCATGCCTGCGCCGGACGTGGGCAGGAAGTGATCAAAAGCCTCGACCAGTTCGACGCCGTTCTGGCTCGCCCCGATGCCAAGGCTCTGTTCAGTGAAGGCGTGGTGCTCGAGCAGGACCTCGACAAAGTGATCACCCACAGCGTCGGCCAGAGCTTTATCGGCGGCAAGGTGTTGAGTTATTGCGGTGATCAATACTTGACCGAAGACGGTCAGGGCGAGCAGGTTTATGGAGGTTCCAATCTGTTGGTGGTGCAGGGGTATTACGAAGACCTGCTGAAACTGGACCTGCCTGACGATGTACAACTGGCGATCCGGCAGGCGCAAGTGTTCGACAGTGCAGCGGACGAGGCCTATCCCGGTTTCTACGCCTCGCGCCGCAACTATGACATCGCCCAAGGCCTGGACAGCAACGGCCAGCAGCGCAGCGGTGTGCTCGAACAGTCCTGGCGCATGGGCGGTGCCAGCAGTGCCGAAGTGGCCGCGTTGCAGAGCTTCGTCAACGACCCCGAGATGCGCGCGATTTGCGTGTCTTCGGTGGAAACCTACATCGACCAGCCGCTGCCGGCGGACGCCATCGAGGTGTATCGCGGGCCGGCGGAAAACAGTGACTTTCTTCTCAAGTACGTGACGGTCAAATCCTATGACGGCTAGAAGCGAAACCATTCAGATCGACATCGACGATGAACAGATGAGCGGGACTTTTCTGAGCCCCAAATCGAAAGTCCCCGGCGTGTTGTTTGTGCACGGTTGGGGTGGCAGCCAGGAGCGGGACCTGGAACGGGCCAAAGGCATCGCCGGTTTGGGGTGTGTGTGCCTGACGTTCGACTTGCGCGGGCACACCGGCGGCACTGGCATTCCGCTCACGCGGGTGACCCGTGAAGACAACCTGCGTGACCTGCTGGCGGCCTACGACCGCTTGCTCGCCCACCCGGCGCTCGACACCTCCGCCATTGCGGTGGTCGGCACCAGTTATGGCGGCTATCTGGCCTCGATTCTGACCTCCTTGCGCCCGGTGCGCTGGCTGGCGCTGCGGGTGCCGGCGCTGTATCGCGACGATGAATGGCATACGCCCAAGCGCGAACTGGACAAGGCTGATTTGCGCGATTACCGCCACACGCTGGTACGCGCCGACAGCAATCGCGCCTTGCACGCCTGCTCGCAATTCACCGGGGATGTGCTGCTCGTGGAGTCCGAGATCGACGACTTTGTGCCTCACGCGACGATCATGAGCTACCGCGCTGCGTGCCAGCAGACGCATTCGCTGACGCACCGGATTATCGACGGTGCCGATCACGCGTTGAGCGAGCCGGTTTCGCAACAGGCCTATACCTCGATTCTGGTGGACTGGATTACCGAGATGGTGGTGGGTGAGCGGTTGAGCATTATTCAATCGAAGTGAGATGTGCAGCGTTTTTGAAGACGCCATCGCGGGCAAGCCCGCTCCCACAAGGATCTTTGGCGAACACAATATTTGCGTCATCCGCCTCGCCACAATCTCAGGAAGGTTTCTTGGCAATTCGCAGCGACTTCGCCTTGGCCTCCACCACCAGATACATCACCAACGTAATCAACAACGGCAAAATAAAATAGATCGCCCGATAAGCCAGTAAGCCCGCCACCAGGCTCCCCCGCGAAGCCTCGTGTTGCAACAACGCCACAAACACCGCCTCCAAGACACCAAGCCCGGCAGGAATGTGGGTAATCACCCCGGCAATCGCACTGATCAACAACACGCCCAGCACCAACGGGTAATCCAGCTTGCTCGGCAGCAACGTGAATATCACCGCCGCCATCAGCGACCAGTTCAGCGCCCCGAGGGTCAGTTGCAGCACCGCCATGCGCACGGAAGGCAAGTTGATTTCCACCCCGCGTATCGCCCATTCCCGACGCCTTGAAAACTGACATGCCGCCAGATAGCCCGCGCTGACCAATAGCAGCAAAACGCCCACACCCTGCAATGCGCCGCTGCTCAACTTCCAGCCCGGCGGCATTCTGACCAGTCCGCTGCTGAACACCGCGCCCGCAATCACCATGTAGCCGAACCAGTTGGTTGCGAGGCTCAGCCCGAGGATTTTCGCGATGTTGCTTTTGCTCACGCCGAGTCGCGAATACAGGCGATAACGCATGGCAATCCCGCCGACCCACGCGCTCAGGTTGAGGTTGAAGGCGTAGCTGATGATCCCCACCGGCAGGATTTGTTTCCAGGTCAGGTCCTGGCGGATGTAGGTGCGGCCGATCAAGTCAAAACAGGCGTAGACCAGAAAACTCACCAGCGTCAGGCCCGACGCAATGATCAGCGTGCGCACCTTGAAATTGGCCAGGGTGTGGAAGACTTCATCCCATTCGATGCGCTGGGCAAGCATCGTCAACAGCACGATCAGCGCCAGGAAAAACAACATCGTCAGCGGTTTTTTCCAGCGACTCCAGCGTGTTTTCTTTACCGGGGCGGGTGTTGCGCTGTCGTCGTGAGGTGCCGAATGCGCTTCAACGCGGTCCATGGTGGTCGCTCCCGGCGGGATGAGTGAAGGGTTTCAGGCGTGGTTTATGCGCCGGCAGCCAACCAGCCCATGCCGGAAAATGGCGCAGGAAGTGAAACACCAGAAAGCCGACGGTCATGTGCCAGATCCGTCCGCGTGGTGACTTGTCCACTGACATGGCTTTGCAGTGGTTATTGCTCAGTACCTCGAGCCTTTCGAACAGATCGTGGTTGAAGGCGCGGTCGCGGATCAACACGTTGGCTTCCAGGTTCATGGACAGGCTCAACGGGTCGAGATTGCTCGAACCGACGGTGCTCCAGTCCTCATCCACCAGCGCGACTTTGCCGTGCAAGGGACGGTCGCAATATTCGTAAATCTTGACGCCCGCCTTGAGCAGATAGTCGTAGGTCATGCGCGCGGCCAGTTTGGCCACCATCATGTCGGGTTGCCCCTGCAGAATCAGGCGCACGTCGACGCCACGGCGAGCGGCGTTGCGGATTTCGCGCAGCAGGCGATAGCCCGGAAAGAAGTAGGCATTGGCGATCACGACACGGCGCTGGGCACTGCGCAGCACCTCGCGGTAAACCTCTTCTATATCCGTCCGATGATCGCCGTTATCGCGGTACACCAGTCGAATCTGGCCGTCGTGGTCGCTGAACGCCATTTCCGAGCGCCGCTGCCGGCGGCGTTGCCACCAATACTTGGCGCGGCCCGGGCGACCGCTTTGAAGCAGGGCGAAGTGATGAATATCGGCCACCGCCGGGCCTTGCACTTCAACCGAGTAATCCTGTTTGGCCTCGGGGCCGAAGTCGGCCAGATGGTCGGCGGAAAAGTTGATCCCGCCGATGAACGCAATCGTGCCGTCCACCACCACGATCTTGCGGTGCAGTCGGCGGAACCAGTTGGTGCGGATGCCCAGATGCTTGGGGGCCGGATCGAATATTTGCAGGCGCACGCCGGCCTGGCTCAATGCCGCGAGATACTCGGTGGTCAACTCGCCGCAGCCAAACCCGTCGAGGCTGGCGGTGACCCGTACCCCGCGTTGGGCGGCCTCGATCAACACTTGCTGCAGCTCATTGCCGACCTTGTCCTCGAACACAATGAAGGTTTCCAGGAGGATTTCAGTCTTGGCCTGGCGCATCGCCTCGAACACCCGCGGGAAATAGGCTTCGCCGTTTTCCAGCATTTCCACGAGGTTGTTGCCCTGCCAGCCGTATTCAACGTCGACCACGCCGGGTTCACGCACCGGCGGGGTAGTCGGCACGTGTTCAACGGTGGCTTTTTCCATCGGGGCGCTGCTCATAGCTCGATCTCCACCGATAGCGGTGCATGGTCGGAAAGGTGTGACCAGGGGCGCGCCGCCAGCACTTGCGGACGGCTGGCCTTGAGGTTGCGCACATAGATGCGGTCCAGGCGTAAGGCCGGCAACCGCGCCGGAAAACTGCGCGCCGGTTTGCCGTGGTGCTCGGCGAACACTTCGCGCAGCCCGCAGGGCTTGAGCAACGCATCGGCCTGCAGGCGCCAATCGTTGAAGTCGCCGGCGACGATCACCGGGGCGTCGTCCGGCAGGTCTTCGAGACGTCGTGCCAGCAACTTCAGTTGTTCCGTTCGGTGGGACTCACGCAACCCCAGATGCACGCAAATGGCGTGCACTTCACGGCCATCGCCTGGCAGGCGCAGCACGCAATGCAGGAGGCCGCGGTTCTCATGGCCGCTGATCGAGACGTCGAGGTTGTCATGGCGAATGATCTGGAATTTCGACAGCAGCGCATTACCGTGATCGCCCGCCGGGTACACCGCGTTGCGGCCATAGGCAAACTGCGGCCACAGGGTATCGGCGAGGAATTCGTACTGCGGTATCGTCGGCCAGTTGCTGTAGCGCTGCGGATGATGCTCGTGGGTGCCGTGGACTTCCTGCAAAAACACCACGTCGGCGGACACGCTGCGCACTGCTTCGCGCAATTCCGGCAGGATGAAGCGTCGGTTGAGCGCGGTGAAACCCTTGTGGGTATTGACCGTCAGCACGGTAAAGCGGCGCACGGCGGTGATGATGGGTTGTTGTTCGTCGGTACTGCCGACCGGTTCGGAAATGTTCATGGCAGCACTCCTTCGGCGACCGGCTCACCGGGACGGGTGGCGAGGTCTTTGTCGAGATGGAAGTGCTCAAGCAAGCGCCGCGCATCGAAGGGGGCGCGAACTTTGATGTCGTTGTCGAAATAGCAGAACACTTCCCGGGACTTGCGTGCTTTCGGCTTTTGCCGAGGTGCGATCAGCTGCGGATCCGCTGGTTGTTGGCCGTGGTTCCAGGCGTCAATCCGCTCGCCCCAGCGTTCCAGCGCTTCAGGGGTGTAGCCGCTGGCATAGAGCTCTTCAGCGCCGTGCAGGCGCAGGTAGACGAAATCACTGGTGACGTCTTCGCGGTACGGCCATTTCCCGGCGGTATCGGCGATGACCAAGGCAACGTTGTAGCGCTTGAGCAGGCGCACGAACGCCGGATCAATAAAGGTCTCGTTTCTGATTTCAACGGCATGGCGCAACGGCTTTTTCTTGTATGCCTTCATGCTGGCGGGGCCGTGCAGGTGCGAATCGTGCTGGCGGGCCAGGGCGGCGGCCTGTTGGGTATCGTGGGGCAATTGCTCGAGGAAGCTTTCGAATAGCTCAACGTCGAATTTGAAATTGGGCGGGAACTGCCAGAGGATCGGGCCGAGTTTCTCTTTGAGTTCCAGGATCCCGGAGGCAAAGAAATTCGCCAGCGGTTTATGAATGTCCCGCAGGCGCTTGATGTGGGTGATGAAACGCGGGGCTTTGACGCTGAACACGAAGTCCGCCGGGGTTTCGTCATACCACTGGGCGTAACGTTCAGGCCGTTGCAGGGCGTAAAACGATCCATTGATTTCGATGCTGTTGACCGCCCGTGACGCAAATTGCAATTCGCGCTTCTGGGTCAACCCCTTCGGGTAGAAACCTCCCCGCCAAGGCGTGTAGCGCCAGCCTGAAATACCAATGTGAATCGCCGCCATGTCGCCTCCCGTCTAATGGTCCTCGGATACCCCTGTCTTTTGATGACCGTGGGATAACCGGGAAAGTTTCGACGGGGCTACGGACGGTGTGCGCTTCAGAAAACAACACCGACCAACTGTAGGAGCGAACTGTGGCGAGGGGGCTTGTCGGAACGCCGCATCGCCCCGTTGGGCTGCGCAGCAGCCCCAAATCCTGAGTCCCGGTTTCTACAGATGTACCGCGATCACAGGTTTTGCGACTGCTTCGCAGTCGAACGGGGCGATGCGGCGTTCCGACAAGCCCCCTCGCCACAGTTCGCTCGCACAGGGGGGTTAGTGACTGGCGACAATGCGTGTTGAGCGCTCGGCGTAGACCGGGCCGAGGCGATCAAGACGCCCACTCCACGCCGTCAGCGCCAGCGCCACCAACACCACTAGCCCGCCAATCCACGCCGTGTGGATCAAGCCCATGTGCGCAACGATCAAGCCACCACCCCACGCACCACCGGCGATGCCAAGGTTGAACGCGGCAATGTTCAGCCCCGACGCCACATCCACCGCCTGCGGGGTGTGATGTTCGGCCTGACGCACCACATACACTTGCAGCCCCGGCACGTTGCCGAATGCCACCGCGCCCCAGACCAGCACCGTGGCCAGCGCCAGCCATGGGTTGCCGGCAGTGAAGGTCAGCACGAACAGTACGGCAGCGAGCAGGGCGAAGATGATTTTCAGGGCGCTGATCGGGCCGCGTTTATCCGCCAGTTTGCCGCCCCAGATGTTGCCGACGGCCACCGAGATGCCATAGACCAGCAACACCAGGCTGACGGTGCCGGCGCTGAAGCCGGAAATGTCCTGAAGAATCGGCGCGAGGAAGGTGAAGGCGATGAACGAGCCGCCGTAACCGACCGCAGTCATGGCGTACACCAGCAGCAGGCGTGGCTGCTTGAGCACCTGCAATTGCTGCAACAGCGAAGCGGGTTTGCTGTGGGCGATGTTTTTCGGCACGTAGAGCAGGCTGCCGATAAAGGCGATCACACCCAATGCGGACACGGCGAGGAAGGTTTCACGCCAGCCGAAATGCTGACCGATGAAAGTCCCCAGCGGCACACCGGTGACCAGCGCCACGGTCAAGCCAGTGAACATGATCGCAATCGCGCTGGCGGCTTTCTCCTTCGGCACCAGGCTGGTGGCGATGGTCGAGCCAATCGAGAAAAACACCCCGTGGGCCAGGCCGGTGACGATCCGCGCAATGATCAGCGACTCGTAGCTCGGGGCTTTCCACGCCAGCAGGTTGCCAAGGGTGAACAGCACCATCAGCGACAACAGCAGCAATTTGCGCGGGACTTTGCCAGTGAGGGCGGTCAGCACCGGGGCGCCGATGGCAACGCCCAGGGCGTAGAGGCTGACCAACAGGCCGGCGGACGGCAGGCTGACGCCGAGGTCAGCGCCGATGGTGGGTAACAGGCCAACGATGACGAACTCGGTCGTCCCGATGGCGAAGGCGCTGAGGGTCAGCGCGAGCAAGGCAATGGGCATGACTGCAACTCCGATGGGTTTGATTGATGGAGCGCAGTGTCGGGGTTTGGGTTGTGCGGAAAAATAGAGGGGTGGGCATTTGATATTTGATCTGTGCGCAAAGATTGTCCTGCTAGTGATGAACCCTGTGGCGAGGGGGCTTGCCCCCGTTGGGCTGCGCAGCAGCCCCAGATCCTGAGTCCAGGTTTCTACAGATGTACCGCGATCGCAGGTTTTACGACTGCTGCGCAGCCCAACGGGGGCAAGCCCCCTCGCCACAGGGGGGGTGTTCTCCCTCACAGGGATGTGCTGGCTGGTTATCTCGCGGTGAAAACCGAACTTGCCCGCCATTTCCCGATCAGTTCCTTACAGACCCTTCCCAAGGAGCTTCCCGTTTTGCTCAATTTCAAGACCGCGATACTACTGGGGGCGTTGCTGTTTCTGGGCAGCAACGAGTTGGAAGCTGCCACGCTACCGGGTGTTCCTGCGGCTGCCGAGGAGCCTGCCAAGCCTGAACCACTGGTCCAGGGCGGCCTGCTCGGGGCCATCAGTTCAAGCATCGACGACGTTCAGGATAAGCTCGACCTCAACGAAGACCTGGTCGACGCCTGGCGCCTGCGGGCCGATCGGGCGGCGAACGAAGTGGACAAACTGGTCAATCGACCCTCGAGCCGTTCAGGCTGGAGCGTGATCGGCGATTTCCTGATGTTGTCCGGGATCTGGCTCGGCACCTTTGCCTTGCTCACCGTACTCGGAGGGATCCTGGCCAAGCGTTTGAACCAGGGCCGCTTTCTGCGAACCCGCCAGCGCAGTCAGGATTTACTCAACTATGTATTGCCTTACACGCTACCGGCGCTGATATGCCTGCCGTTGACCCTCTACGTCAGCCATTTTCTGCCCGCCTCGGTGGGCCGGGCGCTGGCGCTGTGTTTCGCCTATGCCACCAGCAGCGGTATTTTCTCGACCTCGATGCTGCTCTGCGTGATCGTCATGTTCAACACCGGCCACAAGCGCACGGCGGTGCAGATCATCCGCGACTACTGCCCCCGGCCGCTGTTCCTGATCGGCTTCCTCGCCGCGCTCAGCGATGCGTTGACCAGCCCGCAGATCGCCCGGCAACTGGGCGGCAACATCACCAGCAGCGCTGCTGTGCTTACCGGCTTTTTCGTCTCGATCATCTTCGGATTACTGGTGATTCGACTGAGGCGTCCGGTGGCGCATCTGATCCGTAACCGGCCACTGGCCCAGCGTCTCAAACAGCCATCGCTGCAAGAGTCCCTGCGGATCTTTTCCGGGCTCTGGTACTGGCCGATCCTGCTGATGGTGATGGTCTCGGCGATCAACCTGCTCGGCGTCGGCGATGACAATCAGAAAGCCCTGCGCTGTGCGTTGTTCACCACCATCCTGCTGATCGCCACGGTCTTTCTCAGCACGATTTTCCAGCACATGTTCAAGTCGCGACAGGTCGCCGCGATCCAGCACAGCAGCGCCTACAAAGAGCGTTTTCTCAGTCTGCTGCATGCGTTGCTGCGGATCGTCATGGCGGTGGCCTTCATCGAGATCCTCGGGCGGATCTGGGGCGTGTCGCTGTTCGAATTCGCCGAGCAAAACTCGGTAGGGCGGGCGATCAGTGAGTCGTTGAGCAGCATGGGGCTGATCTTTCTGGTGACCTGGTTGCTGTGGGTGGTGCTGGATACGGCGATCCAGGAAGCGCTGAAACCACCGGTCAACAAACGCACGGCGCAGCCAAGTACACGGGTCAAAACGATCCTGCCGCTGCTGCGCAACGCAATCAAAATCATCCTGGTGGTGATCTGCGCGATTACCACCATGGCCAACCTGGGGATCAACGTCGCGCCATTGCTGGCGGGTGCCGGGGTCGTGGGGCTGGCCATCGGTTTCGGTTCGCAGCAACTGGTGCAGGACGTGATCACCGGGTTGTTCATCATCATCGAAGACACCCTGTCGATCGGCGACTGGGTGGTGCTCGATTCCGGCCATGCCGGCACGGTCGAAGGCCTGACCATCCGCACCTTGCGCCTGCGTGACGGCAAGGGCTTCGTGCACTCGGTGCCGTTCGGTCAGATCAAGGCTGTCACCAACCAATCGCGACAGTTCGCCTATGCGTTTTTCTCGGTGCAGTTCACCTACGACACCGATGTCGACAAGGCCATCGAGCTGATCCGCGAGGCGGGGGATTCGATCCGTGAGGACGCGTTCCTCAAGTACAACCTGCAAGGGCCGCTGGATGTGTTTGGTGTCGACAAAATGGACCTCAACGGCGTGGTGCTGACGGCGCAGTTCCGCACGGTGTCGGGTGGGCAATATGCGGTGAGCCGGGCGTTTAACCAGCGGTTGAAGAAGCTTGTGGATAACAGCCCGTGGGTGCATTTCGCGCAGACTTATCCACAGCAGGTTTTGATGCCGAAACATGCGATGGCAGATGATGGGCCGGTGGCCGAAAATTCGCCGGTGATGCTGCCGGATCAGCCTCGCACTCAATGATTGTGTGGTGTTGCTGATGGCCTCATCGCGAGCAGGCTCGCTCCTACATTGGATCTGCGTACACCGCAGATCCCCTGTAGGAGCGAGCCTGCTCGCGAAGAGGACAGCCCAGACACCATCAATGCCGGATCAGTTTGTTATGTAATTCAGCAGCCAATTGCTGATCCAGCTCTACCCAGAAAACTTGCTTCCCAGCGATTTCGGCGGAAGCCGGGAGACCATCCCGATACACCAACCGATTACTCGCCAGCGCCGGCACCTTCGCCCCGGGCAATAACGTCCCGGCAAGGTTCAGCGGATCAACCCCGCACACCGCAATCAGACTTCCGTCATGCGGTCGACGCCGGACTTCGCGCAGCAATGGAATGGCCTCAGGCAACGCAAACTGCTCCCCGGCCAAACCACTGACAAACCGCCCACCACGAATCTCCCCCCGTGCCTCCAGCCGATGGAACGTTCGCAGCAATTCCCGCCAGCTCGGCAACCAATCCGCTTCCCGTTCCAGCAAGCGCCAGAACACCACGCCGTAGCGCCGAAGCAAGGTCATGGCGATGTGTTCCAGGGTGTCGTTCGGCGTCGGGGCCGGGCGTTTGTTATCCACAACCGGCAGGACGGGACCGCGTCGTAGCAAAGCCCAGCGACCAGCATCGTCCATCCCGCCGACAAACGCTCCGCGCCCGCGTCGGCTGCTGCGATTCTGGCGTTTGCTGGCCGGCGTAATCAGTGCTCGCAGACCGGCGAAGCTGTCGGCGTTCACCAGACCGGCGCCGACCAGTTCCTGCAAGGCGATTTCCAGCTCGGCGCGCAGCAGGTGCGCCTCGTGAATCAACTCATCGAAAAACAGCGCGCCGTGTTGGCTGAGTGCTTCGTAGACCTTTTGCGTCTTGGGCGACAGCTCGCTGACCGGCGTCTGTTCGGTCAGGCTGCTCCACAACCCGACCTGGCTGCGCGGCAGCAACAGAATCGGCGTGCTGCGCAGCGCCGTGCCGGCGGTCTTGTTGCGCGCGGCCAAGCGAGTCCAGACCAGTTTGCCGCTGCGACACAAATCATCCAGCCAGCTCGCCGAATAGCCTTTGATCCGCATCGGCAGAATGTCGCTGTCCCAGGCGGAAGCGGCGGCGGGGTAGCCTTCGAATTGAGCGACGATGGCGGGCAGCACCGCGTTGCCCTGGCCCTGAGTTGCGGCGGACAGGTGCTGCCAGTCGAACAGAAAGCGCATGAAATCCTGCAACGCTACCGGCTCGATTTCCCGCCGCAGGCGCTTGACCGTGTAGCGATGAATCCGCGCCAAGAGGTGCCGTTCGCACCATTCATCCTCACTGGTGCCCGGGGTGAATTGACCGCGCAGCACATAACCTTCGCGTTCCAGTTGCGCCAGCGCTTGAGTGACTTTATTGGCCGGCAATTCCAAAGGTTCGGCAATCGCTTGCAACGGCAGTGGACCAAACGCGCTGAGCCGCGCGCGAATCAATTCCAGCGCCGCTTCATCCGGCTCCCAGACCTCATCGAATCCCGGCAGCGCCTCCAGCGGTGGCAGCAAACTCGCCTGTGGATAAATCGCCCACAGGCAGGTCAGACGCTCCAACGCCAGCCACAGCGATTGCCCTGCATTGATCTGCAAACGGCTGGCGCGGCCGCTTTCAGTGAGGGCGTTCAGCCAGTCCAGCCAATGCACGTTGGCCTGCGCCTCAGCATCGGTGATGCACGCCAGGCTCATCAAGGCTTCGTGCATTTCATCGACGCCTGTGGGCGCTGGCCAGGCTTCGTCGCGCACCGCTTGAATCGCTTCGTCATCCAGCGCACCAAGGTCGTCGGTGGACTGTGGGTCGGTCCAGCGCCGATTGAGCACCGCTTGCGTGCGGCGTTCTTCCAGCGGCGCATCGTCGAGAAAGGTGTAGGGGCGGGCGCTGAGGATTTCTGCTGCCAGCGGTGAGGGCGCCGGCAAATCGCGGCTGATCAGCCGGACTTCGCCGCTTTCCATGCGCCGCAACAACGCCAGCCAGCCTTCGCTGTCCATGGCCTCGTGCAGGCAATCGTCGAGGGTTTGTTCCACCAGCGGATGCTCGGGAATTTCACGTTCGCCGGCGAGGTTTTCCACACAGGCAATCTGGTCGGGAAACACACTGGCGATCAGGTCTTCGCTTTTCATGCGCTGGATCTGCGGCGCGACTTTGCGCCCGCCGGTGTAACGCGGCAACGCCAAGGCAACCCCGGCGTTCCAGCGCCAGCGCACGCCGAACAGCGGCGCATCGAGTATTGCCTGGATCAGCAGGTGTTCGGCGGTGTTGCTGTGCACGTAGCGCCAGATGTCGTCGAGCTCGAAACTGTGGCTGGTGGACAGCGACAGCACGATCGCGTCTTCGCTGGCGGCGGCCTGCAATTCGAAGTTGAAGGTGCGGCAGAAACGCTTGCGCAAGGCCAGGCCCCAGGCGCGGTTGATGCGACTGCCGAACGGCGTGTGGATGATCAGTTGCGTGCCGCCGGATTCGTCGAAAAACCGCTCCATCAGCAGCGTGTCTTGTGACGGCAGCGCGCCCAATGTCAGGCGCGCCCGGGCCAGGTAATCCACCAGTTGCTCGGCGCTGGCGATGTTCAGGCCCAGGGTGTCGGTCAGCCAGTCGATGGCGGGCTGCAACAGGCCCGGAGTGGCGCCGAGCAAGTCGTCGAGCTGCGCTTGCAGGCGCGCCACCGCGAACGACAATTCTGCGCTGCGCCCCGGCGCTTCACCGAGCCAGAACGGAATGGTCGGCGGCTGGCCCTGGGCATCTTCGACCCGGACTTTGCCGGTTTCGACGCGCAGGATTCGGTACGACGTATTGCCCAGCTGGAAGATATCCCCGGCGATGCTTTCCACGGCAAAGTCTTCGTTGACGCTGCCGATGTTCAGGCCTTGAGGTTCGAGCAGCACGCTGTAATCGGCGTTGTCCGGAATGGTCCCGCCGCTGGTCACGGCCGTCAGTTTGCTGCCCCGACGACCGCGCAACGTGCGGGTCACGGCGTCCCGGTGCAGGTACGCGCTGCGGATCCCCTGACGACCGTTGTAGCCCTCGGCGAGCATGTGCAGCAGCGCCTGGTAATGTTTTTCGTCGAGGTCGGCGTAAGGCGAGGCTTTTCGGAACATCTCCAGCAACGCCTGCTCCTGCCATTCCTGGCAACTGACTTCGGCGATGATCTGCTGCGCCAATACGTCCAGCGGCGCCTTGGGAATCTGCAAGGTGTCGAGTTCGCCACGGAGCACGCAGTCGAGCAGGGCGGCGCATTCGATCAAATCATCGCGGGTGGTGGCGAACAATCGGCCCTTGGGCGTGCCGCCGACCTGGTGCCCGGAACGGCCGACCCGTTGCAGAAAACCGGCAATCGAGCGTGGCGAGGCGATCTGACACACCAGATCCACGTCGCCAATGTCGATCCCCAGTTCCAGCGAGGCCGTGGCGATCAGCACTTGCAGCTCGCCGCGCTTGAGGCGCTGTTCCGCGTCGAGGCGAAATTCCTTGGCCAGGCTGCCGTGGTGCGCGGCGACGGCCTTTTTGCCTAGGCGTTCGCTCAAATGCCGGCTCAGGCGTTCGGCCAGGCGTCGGGTGTTGACGAAAATCAGCGTGGTGCGGTGTTCGCGGGCGAGAACGGCAAGACGGTCGTAGACCAGTTCCCACACGTCGTTGGCCATCACTGCCGAGAGCGGCACTGGCGGTACTTCAATGTCCAGATCCCGCGGGCGAGCGTGGCCGATGTCGATGATTTCGCACTTGCGGTCTCGACCAACAAGGAAGCGCGACACCGCTTCGATAGGTTTTTGCGTGGCGGACAGGCCGATGCGCATCAGCGGGACCGCGCACAGCGCCTGCAATCGTTCGAGGCTCAGGGCCAGGTGGCTGCCGCGTTTGCTGGCGGCGATGGCGTGGATTTCGTCGACGATCACCGTGCGCGTGGTGCCGAGCATCTGCCGGCCGGAGTCGGAACCAAGCAGCACGTAAAGGGATTCCGGGGTGGTCACCAAAATGTGCGGCGCCGTTCGGCGCATGGCCGAGCGGTCTTTTTGCGGCGTATCGCCGGTGCGCACGGCGGTGTTGATCTGCAATTCGGGCAGGCCCATGACGCGCAATTGCTCGGTGATGCCGGCCAGCGGGGTTTGCAGGTTGATCTGGATGTCGTTGGACAGGGCTTTGAGCGGTGAGACGTAGACCACCAGGGTTTCGTCGGGCAGCCCGCCTTCATTTTCCAGCCCGCGATGGACCAGGTCGTCGATGACCGCGAGGAATGCCGTGAGGGTTTTGCCGGAGCCGGTGGGCGCGGCGATCAGGGTCGAGCGGTGCTGGCGGATCAGCGGCCACGCCCGGGCCTGGGCGGCGGTGACCGTCGCGAACGTGTTGCTGAACCAGGCGCTGACGGCGGGGTGGAAGCCTGCCAGGGCCGCGTCCGTGGGGATGGGCAGATTCATGGGGTAATTTATGCGGGTGAGGATAGGAAGTTGCAAGTACCACTCAAGACTTGCGCCGATTTTGAGGGCCTCTTCGCGGGCAAGCCTCGCTCCTACAGATGATGGCGCTCCCTTGTAGGAGCGAGGCTTGCCCGCGAAGGGGCCGGAACAGGCACCACAAATCCCCAGGATCTACACTTTACGGATGACGGTTGCGCACTAAACCCGCAAAATGCAACGATTCCGGCAACTAACAACGACATCGCCCATGGGCGCTGTCGATAAAGCCATCGTTCCAATCAGACTGGGCCTGCTGACTCTATGCGAATGCGCCTTATGTTACTGGGCGGCGGAAATGCCCTTGGGCAGGCGCTGATTCGCCTCGGTGCGGAGGAAGACATCGGTTTCCTCGCCCCCCGCCCACCGCAAGACGGCTGGGATGCCGCGAGCCTGACGCAACTGCTCGACGACACCCGCCCGGACGCGTTGATCAACCTCGCCTACTACTTCGACTGGTTTCAGGCGGAGACAGTGAGCGAACAGCGTCTGGCCGGGCAGGAGCGGGCGATCGAGCGTCTGGCCGAACTGTGCCAGCATCACAACATTGTGCTGCTGCAACCGTCGAGCTATCGCGTGTTCGACGGCTCCCGGGCGACCGCCTACAGCGAAAAAGATGAACCGGTGCCGCTGGGCTTGCGCGGTCAGGCCTTGTGGCGGATCGAACAAAGCGTGCGCGCCACCTGCCCGCAACACGTGCTGCTGCGCTTCGGCTGGCTGCTCGATGACAGCCCCGACGGCACCCTCGGGCGTTTCCTCGGTCGCGCCGAACAGCCGGAAGAATTGCTGTTGGCCGACGACCGCCGGGGCAACCCGACACCGGTCGACGACGCGGCGCGAGTGATCATTTCGGTGCTCAAACAACTCGATTGTGCAGCGCCGCTGTGGGGTACCTATCATTACGCCGGGCATGAGGCGACGACGCCGCTGGCGCTTGGTCAGGCGATCCTCACCGAAGCACGCGCGCTGCATCCGCTCGCCATCGAAGCGCCGACCGCCCAGGCTCACGCCGCACGGCCGGACGCCGCCGAAGAGCCGCAACACGCGGTGCTGGCCTGCAAGAAAATTCTGCACACCTTCGGGATCAAGCCCCGCGCCTGGCGCGCGGCACTCCCGGGCTTACTGGATAGGTTCTATCGCCATGGCTGACGGTCCTGTTTTAATCACCGGTGGCGCCGGTTTCATCGGCTCGCACCTGACCGATGCCTTGCTTGCCAAGGGCCATTCGGTGCGCATTCTCGATGACCTGTCCACCGGCAAACGCAGCAACCTGCCGCTGGACAACCCCAAGGTCGAACTCATTGTGGGTGACGTCGCCGATGCTGCGCGGGTGGCCCAGGCCATGGTCGGTTGCAGCGCCGTGGCGCATCTGGCGGCGGTGGCGTCGGTGCAGGCTTCGGTGGACGATCCGGTGAAGACTCACCGGAGCAATTTCATCGGTTCGCTGAATGTCTGCGAAGCCATGCGTCAGGCCGGCGTCAAGCGAGTGCTGTACGCCTCCAGTGCGGCGGTCTACGGCAACAATGGCGAAGGCGAGTCGATCGATGAAGACACGCCCAAGGCACCGTTGACACCATATGCCTCGGACAAACTGGCCAGCGAGTATTACTTCGATTTCTACCGTCGCCAGCATGCCCTGGAACCAGTGATTTTCCGATTCTTCAACATTTTCGGCCCGCGTCAGGACCCGTCCTCGCCGTACTCCGGGGTGATCAGTATTTTCAGCGAGCGCGCGCAGAAAGGCCTGCCGATCACCGTGTTTGGCGATGGCGAGCAGACGCGCGATTTCGTGTATGTCGAGGATCTGGTGGATTTGTTGGTGCAAGCCATCGAGAAGCCGCAGGTCGACGTCGGCGCGGTCAATGTCGGCTGGAACCAGGCGACTTCCCTCAAGCAAATGCTTGAAGCACTGGAGGCGGTGGTCGGTCAATTGCCCCCGGTGAGCTACGGCCCGGCGCGCTCCGGTGACATCCGCCACTCGCGAGCGAACAATCGGCGGTTGTTGGAGCGGTTTACCTACCCTGAGCAGACGCCGATGAGTGTTGGTTTGGCGCGGTTGTTGAGGGGCTGATGATCGTTCCCACGCTCTGCGTGGGAATGCCTCAATGGACGCTCCGCGTCCGCTCTTGAGACGCAGAGCGTCTCTGGCTGCATTCCCACGCGGAGTGGTGTGCACCCCAAAAGTTGGACACGACCGATGGGGTGTTTCATGGGAAAGTACACGATTCAAGCGAAGCTATCAGCGGTACAGGATTATT
>NZ_JBIWAF010000033.1:0-52325 GCF_044759925.1 Pseudomonas sp. NPDC099000 | reverse complement strand
CGAAAACTGCGTAACTCTTTGTTTACCAAGGAGTTTTCCGTTTCGACTGCGCCGGAAGTGGGGCGAATTATAGACTTCCAGAATCTGCCGTCAACCCCTTATTTCAGCTTTATTCGGATTTGAGCGTAATACGCGCAAATGCTTTCTTTCCGGCCTGGCAAACATGAGTCGCGCCGAGTACGTATATAAAGGTGCGATCGACAACCTCGCCATCTATACGCACACCACCGGAGCCCAACAGGTCTCTCGCGACAGCCGAGTTCTTGACCAGGCCTGCCTTATTAAGGACAGCAGCAATCGGCATGTCTTCAGCAGCGGTCAGTTCGATCTCGGGCAGATCGTCCGGCAGCTCGCCATCCTTCATACGGTTGCCCGCCGCACGGTGAGCATTGGCCGCAGCCTCTTCACCATGAAAACGCGCAACGATCTCTTCAGCCAGTTTGATCTTGATATCACGCGGATTCGCGCCCGCCTCGACATCGGCACGGAATGCATTGATCTCATCCATGGAGCGGAAGCTGAGCAATTCGAAGTAGCGCCACATCAGTGCATCCGGAATAGAGACCAGCTTGCCGTACATGACACCTGGCGCCTCCTGGATACCGACGTAGTTGCCCAAGGACTTGGACATTTTCTTCACGCCATCCAGACCTTCGAGCAGCGGCATCGTCAGAATGCATTGAGCCTCCTGACCATAACCACGCTGCAGTTCACGCCCCATCAGCAGATTGAACTTCTGATCGGTCCCACCCAACTCGACATCCGCGCGCAAAGCAACCGAGTCATACCCTTGAACCAACGGATAAAGGAACTCGTGAATAGCGATTGGCTGATTGGTGGTGTAGCGCTTGTCGAAGTCATCGCGCTCAAGCATGCGAGCCACGGTGTACTGCGAAGTCAGACGAATGAAGTCCGCCGGCCCCATCTGGTCCATCCAGGTGGAGTTGAACGCCACCTCGGTCTTGGCCGGATCAAGAATCTTGAAGACTTGAGTCTTGTAGGTCTCGGCATTCTCGAGAACCTGCTCGCGGGTGAGCGGGGGACGCGTCGCGCTCTTGCCGCTCGGATCACCGATCATTCCGGTGAAGTCGCCTATAAGGAAGATCACCTGGTGACCCAGGTCCTGGAACTGACGCAGCTTATTAATAAGCACGGTATGACCCAGGTGCAGATCCGGCGCGGTCGGATCGAAGCCTGCCTTAATACGTAGCGGCTGGCCACGCTTGAGCTTTTCGATCAGCTCGGACTCGACCAACAGTTCTTCCGCACCACGTTTTATCAGCGCTAGCTGCTCTTCAACCGACTTCATAACAGACCCGCAAGGCTCGAATTCAAAGGGGACCAACCATACAAGATCACGCGTCAAATACAAAGTTTGGCCGGCGCAATGACGCCAATCCGCTGGCAGAGTGACCACGGACTTGCTTCAGAGATGATTTGGTTATATTTTATACAGTTATTTCATCTTCATCATGTCATTCATCTTTTCCAATTCATCTTTTTCAAAGTCAAAAATTACCTATGACCAAAGAATCGTCTAAAGCGCCACCGCTTTACCCGAAGACCCACCTGCTCGCAGCAAGTGGTATCGCCGCTCTTCTGAGCCTGGCGCTTCTGGTATTCCCTTCCAGTGATGTAGAAGCCAAAAAGACGACGCTGAGTCTTGAGCTGGAAAGCCCTGCTGAACAACTGACACAAGATCAAGACGCTGCCGAAGCCGTCCAAGCCACAAATGAGCCGGCAGCCTCGCCTTTCGCGCAGATCGAAAACAGCGCCGAAGAGCCACAGGAAACCGCTCAGGCCGAGCCTGTACCTGCCCCGGTCGTCGAAGAAAAGAAGGCCCCAAACCACAGGGAAGTGATTGTTTCCAAAGGCGATACGCTGTCCACGCTGTTTGAGAAAGTCGGCCTCCCCGCCACTTCGGTGCATGAGGTACTGGCCAGCGACAAGCAGGCCAAGCAGTTCAGCCAGCTCAAACACGGCCAGAAACTCGAATTCGAACTGACCCCCGATGGCCAGCTGACCAACTTGCACAGCAAGGTCAGCGACGTCGAAAGCATCACCCTGACCAAGAATGACAAGGGTTATACGTTCAACCGCATTACCGCCAAACCCACCGTGCGCTCCGCCTACGTTCATGGCGTGATCAACAGCTCGCTGTCGCAGTCTGCCGCGCGCGCCGGCCTGTCCCACAGCCTGACCATGGACATGGCCAGCGTGTTTGGCTATGACGTCGACTTCGCCCAGGATATTCGCCAGGGTGACGAGTTCGATGTGATCTACGAGCAGAAAGTCGTCAATGGCAAAGCGGTCGGCAACGGCCCGATCCTTTCTGCACGCTTCACCAACCGCGGCAAAACCTACACCGCCGTGCGTTACACCAACAAACAAGGCAACAGCAGCTACTACACCGCTGACGGCAATAGCATGCGCAAGGCGTTTATCCGCACGCCGGTAGACTTCGCCCGCATCAGCTCGAAATTCTCCATGGGCCGCAAACACCCGATCCTGAACAAAATCCGCGCCCACAAAGGTGTCGATTACGCAGCACCACGCGGCACCCCGATCAAAGCGGCCGGTGACGGCAAAGTATTGCTGGCCGGCCGCCGTGGCGGCTACGGCAATACCGTGATCATCCAGCATGGCAACACCTACCGTACCCTGTACGGTCACATGCAAGGTTTTGCCAAAGGCATCAAGACTGGCGGCAGCGTCAAGCAAGGCCAGGTGATCGGATACATCGGCACAACCGGGCTCTCCACCGGCCCGCACTTGCACTATGAGTTCCAGGTCAATGGCGTGCACGTCGACCCACTGGGCCAGAAAGTTGCGATGGCCGATCCAATCTCCAAAGGGGAACGCGCACGCTTCCTTGCGCAGAGTCAGCCGTTGATGGCCCGCATGGATCAAGAGAAGTCCACTATGCTGGCTTCGAAGCGCTAAATCATGACGCTCTATATAGGCGTGATGTCCGGGACCAGCCTCGATGGCCTGGACACTGCACTGATCGAGCTGACCCCGGCGATCAACCTGATCGCCACGTACTACACCCCCATGCCTGATTCCCTGCGCGTCGAGCTGCTTGGCTTGTGCGCCAGCGGCCCGGACGAGATTGCCCGCTCCGCCATCGCTCAGCAGAACTGGGTGAAACTGGCCGCTCAGGGCATTAACGCCCTCCTCCAACAACACGACCTGAAACCCGAAGACATTCGTGCGATTGGCAGCCACGGCCAGACAATTCGCCACGAACCGGCGCGCGGCTTCACGGTACAAATCGGCAACCCCGCCCTGCTCACCGAGCTGACCGGTATCACCGTGGTCAGCGACTTCCGCAGCCGTGACGTGGCTGCCGGCGGGCAAGGTGCACCGCTGGTTCCAGCCTTTCACGAAGCCTTGTTTGATGAACGCGCCGGTAATCGTGCGGTACTGAATGTTGGCGGATTCAGCAACCTCAGCCTGATCGAACCCGGCAAGCCTGTCGCCGGTTTCGACTGCGGCCCAGGGAACGTGCTGCTGGATGCGTGGATTCACCAGCAACGCGGCGACAACTTTGATCGTGACGGTCAATGGGCTGCCAGCGGCAAGGTTGAACCGGTTCTGCTGAATGAATTGCTGAGCGATCCGTTCTTCGTGACCAAAGGCCCGAAAAGCACCGGCCGCGAAGTGTTCAACCTGCCATGGCTGACACAGCATCTATCGAAGCTGCCGACCTTCGCCGCTGAAGACGTGCAAGCAACCCTGCTTGAGCTGACCGCACTGACTATCGTCGAGTCATTGCAGCACGCTCAATCGGACACCCAGGAACTGCTGGTCTGCGGTGGCGGCGCTCACAACGCCACACTGATGAAGCGTTTGGCCAGCCTGCTGCCGAACGCGACAGTCAGCAGCACTGCCGCTTACGGCGTGGATCCAGACTGGGTCGAAGCCATGGCCTTCGCCTGGCTGGCCCATTGCTGCCTGGAAGGCATCGCCGCCAATCGCCCGAGCGTCACCGGCGCCCGCGGCCTGCGCGTACTCGGCGCCATCTACCCGGCATAAACGCCACACAGCAAAACGCCGCAAAGCCCTGAAGCCATGCGGCGCTTGGTAATGCGGTGAAGCGCGATCAGATCGAGAACGAAGAGCCGCAACCACACGTGGTGCTGGCGTTCGGATTCTTGATCACGAAACGCGAACCTTCCAGACCTTCCTGATAATCCACCTCGGCACCTGCCAAATACTGGAAACTCATTGGGTCGACCACCAGACTCACACCTTCGCGCTCGACGATGGTGTCGTCATCGGCCACTTCTTCATCGAAGGTGAAGCCGTACTGAAAACCTGAACAACCGCCGCCCGTAACGAATACGCGCAGCTTCAAGCGATCATTCCCCTCTTCATCGACCAGGCTCTTCACCTTGTGCGCGGCACCGTGGGTGAATTGCAAAGCGGTGGGGGTGAAGGATTCGACGCTCATGCTGACTATCTCCCGGCGTTACGCCGCCATAATGCGTGATGACGCGCATTATCCGCTTCTCCTAGAAAATCGGTCAACTATTGTTACGGTATATCAATAAACCCGATTGCCGGTTCGAAATGCAAAAAGGCCCGTCAGACGGGCCTTTTTGCTGAGCGGGATAAAGCCTTACGGCAGCATGCCGGCGTGGGACAGGCCCAGGCGCTCATCCAGCCCGAACAGAATGTTCAGGTTCTGCACCGCCTGACCCGACGCGCCTTTGACCAGGTTATCGATCACCGACAGCACCACCACCAGATCGCCATCCTGCGGACGATGCACCGCGATACGGCAGACGTTGGCACCGCGCACGCTACGGGTTTCCGGATGGCTTCCGGCCGGCATGACATCGACGAACGGTTCGTTGGCGTAACGCTTTTCAAACAACGCCTGCAGATCCACCGAGCGATCCACGACGGTCGCGTACAGCGTCGAATGGATGCCGCGAATCATTGGCGTCAGGTGCGGAACGAAGGTCAGACCGACGTCCTTGCCCGCTGCACGACGCAGACCCTGGCGGATTTCCGGCAAATGACGGTGACCTTTGACGGAGTAGGCTTTCATGCTTTCCGACGTCTCGGAGTACAGCGAACCGACCGAAGCGCCACGGCCGGCACCGCTGACACCGGATTTGCAGTCAGCGATCAAACGCGTGGTATCGGCCAGCCCGGCTTCGAGCAACGGCAGGAATCCCAAT
The DNA here is from genome assembly GCF_044759925.1 of Pseudomonas sp. NPDC099000. NCBI lineage: Bacteria > Pseudomonadati > Pseudomonadota > Gammaproteobacteria > Pseudomonadales > Pseudomonadaceae > Pseudomonas > Pseudomonas sp. NPDC099000. The sequence goes on along the minus strand of NZ_JBIWAF010000033.1, from coordinate 47,133 downwards.
TGCGTAGCCGTTGGATAGCAACCCGGCACGGCGATCAGGCGAGCGTCCTTGATCTGCTCGCGATTGACTTCCGGCAGACCGTAGACCGCTTCCTCCAGCAGCTCCGGCGCACCGTGCGGCTGGCCGTACCACTTGGCCCATTCAACCGAGTCTTGCAGACGGAAGTCCGCCGACAGATCGATGACCTTGGTCCCGGCCGCCAGCAATTCGCCGGCCAGCGCATGAGCAACCCCGTGCGGCGTGGCGAAGAACACCACATCACAGGCGCCCAGCGTCTTGATGTCCGGAACGCTGAACGCCAGGCCGTCGTAGTGGCCTCGCAGGTTCGGGTACATGTCAGCCACGGCCAGACCGGCCTCGGATCGGGAAGTGATCACAACCACTTCAGCTTGCGGATGCTGTGCCAACAGACGCAGCAGTTCGACACCGGTGTAACCCGTGCCGCCGACGATACCGACCTTGACCATAAAGCTGCCCTCAACGAACCCACTGGAAAGCCGTCGATAATAGGGGCCGCGCGGCCCTGCGACAACCGCTTAGGTGACGTGCGGCGGCTAATGTGTCCCGTCTCGGGCATAACGTTCAACTTTTGGCGAGTGGCTTTTGTGGCCAGGCAAGGCGCCGCGACGAGTCATAGCTCGCTATGGCGAGGAGCGGCAACGCAGTCTGGCCGCAAAAGACGCCGTCAAAATTGAACAGTTATGTCCGAGACGGGACACTTTCTCTACTATTCGGGCTACCGTGAACCTGGGAATAACTAAAAATGCTTTATCTGTGGCTCAAAGCGCTTCACATCGTCAGCATGGTCTGCTGGTTTGCAGGCCTGTTTTACCTGCCGCGCCTGTTCGTTTATCACGCTCAAAGCGAAGACACCGTCAGCAAGGAACGCTTCAGCCTCATGGAGCGCAAGCTGTATCGCGGCATCATGGGTCCGGCGATGATCGCCACCCTGATTTTCGGTATCGCGCTGATCTGGCTTAACCCGAGCATCTTCAGTCAAGGCGCGTGGATTCACGCCAAGCTGACCCTGGTGGTGATCCTGATCGGCTACCACCATATGTGCGGCGCCCAAGTAAAACGTTTTGCTCGTGGCGAAAACACCCGCAGCCATGTCTTTTATCGCTGGTTCAATGAAGTGCCGGTTCTGATATTGCTGGCTATCGTAATTCTGGTCGTCGTTCGGCCGTTCTAATAAGCACAACTCACCGGGGTACTTCCAATGTCGCTGCCCGCTTTGCTCGAACAACGTTTGCGCCTGCCCGTGGTGGCTGCGCCGATGTTCCTGATTTCCAATCCGCAATTGGTGCTCGCCTGCTGCCGTAACGGCGTGGTCGGCAGCTTTCCCGCGCTGAACCAGCGCGAGAGCAGCGGCTTCAAGGCCTGGCTGGAAGAGATCGAAGCAGGGTTGGCGACACTCGAGAACCCGGCGCCTTACGCGGTCAACCTGATCGTTCACAACACCAACCCGCGACTGCAAGCAGACCTTGCGATCTGCATTGAGCACAAAGTACCGATCGTGATTACCAGCCTCGGCGCCGTGAAAGAAGTAGTCGATGCCGTGCACAGCTATGGCGGCCTGGTGTTTCATGACGTGACGACCCGTCGCCATGCCGAGAAAGCCGCCGAGGCTGGTGTGGATGGCTTGATCGCCGTGGCAGCAGGTGCCGGTGGACATGCCGGGACCTGGAGCCCGTTCTCGCTGATTGCCGAGATCCGCCAGTTCTTCGACAAGACCCTGCTGCTGGCCGGCTGCCTTAACCACGGCCACGAGATCCTTGCTGCGCAATTGCTCGGCGCGGATCTGGCCTACTTCGGCACGCGATTTATCGGCACCACTGAAAGTCATGCGCCTGACGCCTACAAAGAGATGTTGCTGACTGCCAGAGCCGCGGACATCGTCCATACGCCGGCAGTTTCGGGTGTACCGGCGAGTTTCATGCGCCAAAGCCTGGAGGCTGCCGGTTTCGACATGGCAGCTCTGCAAGGCAAGGGCGAGGTCGACTTCGGCTCCAAACTCAAGCCTATCAGCGATGAAGCCAAAGCCTGGAAAACCGTATGGTCCGCGGGCCAGGGTGTCGGGGAAATCGATGATTTGCCGAGCGTCGATCAACTGGTCGCACGGCTGGACGCGGAATACCGCAAGGCCCTGGAGGTTGCGGCCCAGTTGCCTAAACGCTGGCCACGCTAAGATGAAAGTTTGGCCAGCCCGTCCCGGCTGGCCTTACACTCCACGCTTGAAACACACCTTATTACAAATTCTCGCGACAAGGATGCCTCGCAATGAGCGACAACCGTTTCAAGATCGTGTTCGACGGAGCTCTGCTGCCAGGCGTTGACGCCACCTCCGCTAAACAGAAGCTGGCCGATCTATACAAAAGCGAAGTCGCTGCCGTCGAACGGCTGTTCACTGGCAAGACGGTTACGCTCAAGAAAGACCTGTCGCACGCCGACGCGCAAACCTACCTTCAGGCGCTGACGAAAACCGGCATCGATGCTCGCATCGAAAGCGGGCCGTCCATAGAGCTGAACCTGACCGATGCCCACGAACACGAGCCTGTCGCCAGCCAACCGGTATTTGCCGACCCCGCATCCCCTTACGCACCGCCCCGGGCCACTGTCGGCGAAAGCCTGCCCGCGTATGCCCCACTCAAGCCATTCAGTGTTGAAGGCCGCATCGGTCGCTTGCGTTATCTGGCCTGGACGATGGTCCTGACGCTGGTCATGCTGGCGGTCGGCTCGGTAGCGGCGATTTTCGCAGTCGCCATCATCAGTGCCGATTCGACCGCAGGCCTTATTCTCGGCGGCCTGGCAGCGTTCATCCTGTGCATTGCAGCCGCGGTCGTCAGCATTCAGATCAGCGTTCAGCGCCTGCATGATATCGGCTGGTCCGGCTGGCTCTGGCTGCTGAACCTGGTCCCGTTCGTGGGCAGCTTCTTCCCGTTCGTGATCATGGTCGCCCCGGGAACCAACATCGCCAATCGCTATGGCGCACCGCCCCCACCCAACACCACTGCGGTCAAAGTGCTGTCTTCGCTGTGGGTCGTGTTGATTGCCATTGTCTTGATTGGTGCTCTGGCCGGAGGCCTTACGGCGATCCAGGAAGAGTATGAAACCGCGGCCGAAACCAGCTACGACAGCAGCTCGGCGATTACCGAAGAAGTTGAGGTCGAGCCGGCGCAAGAGGCGGAGCAAGCAGCGGATTCCGCAGACGAAGAAGCCGAATAAGCCCCGGCCCCTGTAGACTCTGCGAAAGAATGAACAGCGCTCCCCGCCCGTGACACCCGCGTCGCCGGCGCGGAGCTGTTGCGATGGAGAACTGCATGACCCGTTACGCTCTGATCACTGGTGCCTCCAGCGGCATCGGCCTGGCGATGGCCGAAGCGCTGGCCCGCCGTGGCCGCAGCCTGATTCTGGTGGCCCGACAACGTGATCAGCTGGAAAGTATTGCAATTGAACTGACCCAACGCTTTGGCGTGGAAGTATTGTTTCGCGCCTGCGACCTCGGCGAGCCATTACGGCTGTCCGGGTTCCTGCTGGAACTGGAAGAAGGTGACCGGCAAATCGATCTGCTGGTCAACTGCGCGGGCATCGGCACCTGCGGGCCATTTCTGGCCCAGGACTGGATGACCGAGCAGGACCTGATCGAAGTGAACATCCTGGCCCTCACCCGCTTGTGTCATGCCATCGGAAATAGCATGGCCTTGCAGGGTGGCGGACAAATTCTGAACGTCGCTTCAATGGCGGCATTCCAACCCGGCCCGTGGATGAGCACGTACTACGCCAGCAAAGCCTATGTGCTGCATTTTTCCGAAGGGCTGCGCGTCGAGCTGAAGAAGTGCGCAGTCAAGGTCTCGGTGCTCTGCCCCGGCCCGACCCGTACCGGATTCTTCCGCACCGCGCAGCTGGATACCGGCAAACTGGCCGACAGCAACATGCTCATGAGTCCCGAAGAGGTTGCGCTGTATACCGTGCGCGCCCTGGAAAAAAATCGCGCAATCATCATTCCGGGTCGAGGGAACCGCTGGCGTGCCTTCCTGCCACGGCTCGGCTCTCGCTGGCTGAACCGGACAATCGCTGGCATGGTCAACAAGGCTTACTGCCCGCGTTGACCAGGCCTCAAGGTAAAACGCTGGGCTCGGGGATAACCCATGAGTACACTCAGGCCAGTCCAAACAACGGAGAAAACAGCTGTGGATACTCTGTTTACCAAGATCATCAACCGGGAAATCCCGGCGAAGATCATCTACGAGGACGACCAGGTACTGGCCTTCCACGACATCGCCCCACAGGCACCGGTGCATTTTCTGGTCATTCCGAAAAAAGCGGTGCGCACCCTCAACGACCTCACCGAGGACGACAAGGCCTTGGCCGGACATATTCTGTTCACCGCCCAGCGTCTGGCCCTGGAACTGGGCTGCGAAGAAGGTTTCCGTGTGGTCATGAACTGCAATGAACTGGGCGGGCAGACGGTCTACCACATTCATATGCATGTACTCGGTCAGCGCCAGATGCACTGGCCGCCGGGTTGATCCAACCCATTCCTTTGTAGGAGCGAGGCTTGCCCGCGAAAGCGATCTGACAGTCACATTAATGTCATTTGATAAACCGCTTTCGCGGGCAAGCCTCGCTCCTACAGGATTGGAATACTCCAATGACCCAGCGCAAACCTTCCCCGGCCGATTGGGTTAAACTGGCCGCCGAGATTCTTCCCGGAGGTCAGCATGACTACCCAGCGCCACTACTCGCCGATTGACCGTCTTCTGCTGCAAGCCGATGCCGCGATGCGGACGTTGCTGCCTTTCAGTGGCCAACCATACCGTCCGTCGCCCGCCATTGTGCAGCCGGATGCGCAAATGAGTGACGAAGATTCCCGCCACGTTGCTGGCTTGATGCGCATCAACCATACCGGTGAAGTCTGCGCCCAAGCGCTGTATCAGGGTCAGGCCCTGACCGCCAAGCTGCCGCACGTGCGGGCCGCCATGGAACATGCGGCCGAAGAAGAAATCGATCACCTGGTCTGGTGCGAGCAACGCATCAAACAGCTGGGCAGCCACACCAGCATCCTCAATCCGCTGTTCTACGGCATGTCGTTCGGGATTGGCGCGGTGGCCGGATTGATCAGCGATAAAGTCAGCCTAGGGTTCGTTGCGGCGACCGAGGATCAGGTGTGCAAGCACTTGAATGAACATCTGGAACAACTGCCGGCCGAGGATGAGAAATCCCGGGCGATTCTTGAGCAGATGCGCATCGATGAAGAACATCACGCTGAAAGTGCACTGGAGGCGGGTGGTTTTCGTTTTCCGGCACCGGTGAAGTTCGGGATGAGTTTGATGGCCAAGGTGATGACCAAGAGTACTTACCGGATCTGATAACTGCGTTGTCAGTCAGGGCCTCATCGCGAGCAAGCTCGCTCCCACAGGGTTTTGCGACAGACATGAAAAAGGCGACTGCCGTGAGGGAGTCGCCTTTTTTGTGCTCGAAGATCTTAGTTAGGCACGTTGCGTGCGTAGAAGATTTCCAGCATTTCGTGTTTCACACGGTCGGTCACCTGAGCTCGCTGCTCAGAGGACAGGCTGTTGGTGGCGTCGCCGAACAGATAGTTGTCCAGCTCGAAGTTCTTCAGCAGCATCTTGGTGTGGAACAGGTTTTCCTGGTACACGTTCACGTCGGTCATCTGGTACGCGTCGCGGGTGTCGTCGGAGAGGTAGTTCTGAATCGAGTTGATCTCGTGATCGATGAAGTGCTTATTGCCTTCCACGTCACGGGTGAAGCCGCGCACGCGATAATCCACGGTCACAATGTCCGAATCGAACTGGTGAATCAGGAAGTTGAGCGCCTTAAGCGGTGAAATCACGCCACAGGTCGACACGTCGATGTCCACACGGAAGGTCGCAATGCCGTCGTCCGGATGGATTTCCGGGTAGGTGTGCACCGTGATGTGGCTCTTGTCGAGGTGGGCCAGGATAATCTCGGGCAACGGGCCCGGCGACTCTTCGATCTGGCTGTCGGTCGGGGTTACCGGCTCTTCAGAGATCAGAATCGTGACGCTGGCGCCCTGAGGCTCATAGTCCTGACTGGCAATGTTCAGGATGTTGGCACCAATGATATCGACAACTTCTGTGAGGATCTGCGTCAGGCGTTTCGCGTTGTACTCTTTATTGATGTACTCGACGTAAGCCTGTTGGTCTTGCGGGGTTTCCGCGTAGCAGATGTCATAGATGTTGAAGCTCAAGGTCTTTGTCAGGTTATTGAACCCGTGGAGCTTGAGTTTGCTTTTCACCGTTAAAAACTCTCTATGTATTGCGGCCCGGGCCGCGTGATCAAGCATGCCCGTCAGATGCGAACAACGCAGCTGCGTAGGACGGTTAACACCTCTTCGCGATGGCGATTTTGGTTGTCTGTTCGGGTTCGCAGCCTGTCGATGACCGGCAACTACCCTGAAAAAAGTGGCGCATTATGCAGACGTCAGCTTGGGATCGCCAGAGTCTGCACTGCTTTTATGATAGTTGAATGTCGATTCAACCGAGTTCGATGATCTCGTAGTCGTGGGTAATGGCCACGCCAGCCGCGCCCAGCATGATCGAAGCCGAGCAGTACTTCTCCGCCGACAGCTCGATGGCGCGTTTGACCTGGGCTTCTTTCAGCCCGCGGCCCTTGACCACGAAGTGCATGTGGATCTTGGTGAAGACTTTCGGATCCTCGGTCGCGCGCTCGGCTTCAAGGAAGGCTTCACAGCTTTCGACGGCCTGACGGGACTTCTTGAGAATGCTGACCACATCGAAATTGCTGCAACCGCCGACACCCAGCAGGAGCATTTCCATTGGCCGGACACCCAGGTTGCGACCGCCGGCGTCGGGCGGACCGTCCATGACCACGACGTGGCCACTGCCGGATTCACCGAGGAACATGGCTTCGCCAGCCCATTGGATGCGTGCCTTCATCGCCAGACTCCACTGCATAAAAAAGGGTCGCCAGCTTAGCACAGGGGCCCTGATCGACAGTGCCCTGCATTCGTAGGGCATAACCATCCGAACCGTAGGTAATTTCTCGAATATTGCGAGAAGTGTCTGTTAAGCTGGCGCCAATTCGCTGGCGCATAGCCAGCTTTGTAGCATCCGTCGTCATCGACTCATAAAAAATCAAACACACCGTGAAGTCTTTTCGGGATACAACCATGGTTGCTATTGCCCCAACCCCCAAAATCAAGAACCTCGACAAGCTGTTGATGCATTGCCAGCGTCGTCGTTATGCGGCGAAGAGCAACATCATTTGTGCCGGTGATCGCTCGGAAACGCTGTTTTTCATTATCAAGGGTTCGGTCACGATCCTGATTGAGGATGACGACGGCCGCGAAATGATCATCGCCTACCTGAACTCCGGGGACTTTTTCGGTGAGTTGGGCCTGTTTGAACAAGCGGGGCTTGAGCAGGAACGCAGCGCCTGGGTGCGCGCGAAGATCGAGTGTGAAGTGGCGGAAATCAGCTACGCAAAATTCCGCGAGTTGTCCCAGCAGGATCCAGACATTCTTTACGTACTCAGCGGACAAATCGCACAGCGTCTGCGCAATACCACGCGCAAGGTCGGCGATCTGGCGTTCTTCGACGTTACCGGTCGCGTCGCCCGCTGTCTGCTAGAGCTGTGCAAACAGCCGGATGCCATGACCCACCCGGACGGCATGCAGATCAAAGTGACCCGCCAGGAAATCGGGCGGATTGTCGGTTGTTCACGGGAGATGGTCGGTCGCGTGCTCAAGGATCTGGAAGAACGCAACCTGGTGGACGTCAAAGGCAAGACTATGGTGGTCTTCGGCACGCGCTAAGCTCGAAAACTCAAGCCCCGAGCATGTCTGCCAGCAACTGGCGATAAAGCGCATCAAGCCGCCCGAGCGCATCGGGCGCATCGGGCGCATCGGGCGCATCGGGCGCATCGGGCGCGGCAAACTTCTCATGCAGGGCAATGTGGCTTTCGGCACGCACCCGCTGCTCAAGACCGCACGCTTCATTGAAGCGATTGACTGCAGCGACCATCGATTCACGCTCGTTATCGAGCAACAAGGCCCCGTGCACCAATCCCACCGGGCGCTGACCACCCTTGCTCTGACGCCAGCGCTGAGCGGTGCCGACCATCTTGCGGCCGTCGAGGTTGACGTTGAAACGGCCATCGCAAAATGCGCCGTCGACTTCGCCCAATGACGAAACGCCACCCAGTTCATCGAGTAACTGACAGATCGGGTCGCAGAGTCGGCGGTAAGCGGTTTCGATCCGGTTCTGGTCACCTTCACTGCGCGGCGGCGCGTAGACCAGTGCGATATTGATGGTAGAAACCGATTGCGGCACTGGCTCACCGCCGGTTTCACGCAACAGAACCGGCCAACCGGCGGCGGCTGACACTTCACATGCCGCTTCGAACCCTGGTAGACGGTTCAGGCGTCGAGGCATGACCAATGCCCGGTCGTTGGGCTGCCAGAACAGCAGACCGAACTCCGATTCTCCGGTGCACACATGGGCCAACAGGTCCTGTTCGGCGAGCAGGCCGGCTTCGACGGTCAGAGAGATTGGTTGGGGCATGGATGACTCCGTAAGACATGAAGTCTTTGGCGCACTTGATGGCCTCTTCGCGGGCAAGCCCGCTCCCACAGGGGATCGGGTTGCCTGCGAAAAAGTATTCAGTCGAGCGTAGAACCGCTGACCGGGCCGCCGCGCTCAGGAAAGAACAGGCGCTGCAATTCGGTGCCCGGGCTTTCGGCGCGCATGAATGCCTCGCCCACCAGGAACGCGTACACGTCACTGATTTCCATCAGTTCCACATCCGCCCGGTTGAGAATGCCGCTCTCAGTGATTACCAGGCGATCACGCGGGATACGTGGCAACAGGTCGAGCGTGGTTTCCAGGCTGACGTCGAAGGTGTGCAGGTTGCGGTTGTTGACGCCGACCAGCGGCGTGTCGAGGGTTTTCAAGGCCCGCTCCAGCTCGTCGCCATCATGAACTTCCACCAGCACATCAAGGCCGACGCTTTTGGCCACGGCCGCCAGCTCGGCCATTTTCACGTCGTCCAGCGCCGAGACGATCAACAGCACGCAGTCAGCGCCCAAGGCACGGGCTTCTATGATCTGGTACGGGTCGATCATGAAATCCTTGCGGATCACCGGCAGGTTGCACGCCGCCCGCGCCTGCTGAAGATACGCATCGGCGCCCTGGAAGTAATCGATATCGGTCAGCACCGACAAGCAGGTCGCGCCGCCCTTCTCGTAGCTTTTGGCGATGTCGGCGGGAACGAAGTGTTCGCGGATCACGCCTTTGCTCGGCGAGGCTTTCTTGATTTCGGCAATGACGGCCGGCTGTTTCAGCTTGGCCTGAGCAATCAATGCCTGGGCAAAACCACGGGGTGCATCGGCCGCCTTGGCCAGACTTTCCAGCTCCGCCAGACTCACACGGGCGCTACGCTCGGCAACTTCCTGGACTTTGCGGGCCAGAATGTTTTCCAGAACCGTCGGTACACTCATCCCTCATTCTCCACTTTGAATACCGCGGTAAATGCACCCAACTCCTCAAGTTTTTCCCGAGCGAGGCCTGTGTGCAGCGCATCGTGCGCCAGGGCAACGCCTTCTTTCAAACTGGTTGCCAGGTCAGCGGCGTACAGCGCCGCACCAGCATTGAGCACGATCATCTCGGCGGCTTTTTGGCCGCTTTCGGTCTTGCGCTTGCCCAAGGCATCGCGAATCAGCTCAAGGGACGCCGCCGGACTTTCCACTGCCAGGCCGTGCAGGCTCTGGCTCTTCATGCCCAGGTCTTCTGGCTCGACCCAATATTCGGTGATCTGGTCATTCTTCAGTTCGGCCACATAAGTTGGCGCTGCCAGGCTGAATTCGTCCAGGCCATCCTTCGAGTGCACCACCAGCACGTGCTTGCTGCCCAGGCGCTGCAAGACTTCGGCCAATGGCCGGCACAACGCCTGGCTGAACACGCCCACCACCTGATGTTTCACGCCGGCCGGATTCGTAAGCGGGCCGAGCATATTGAACAGGGTACGCAGGCCAAGATCCTTGCGCGGGCCAGCGGCGTACTTCATGGCTCGGTGATGGGTCTGGGCAAACATGAAACCGATACCGACGTTGTCGATGCAGCGCGCCACCTGGACTGGCGTCAGGTTCAGGTAGATCCCGGCCGCCTCCAGCAAGTCAGCGCTGCCGCTTTTGCCCGACACCGCACGGTTACCGTGCTTGGCCACGGTGCAACCGGCTGCTGCCACCACGAAGGAGGAAGCGGTCGAAACGTTGAAGATGTTCGCACCATCACCGCCGGTGCCGACCACATCGACTACACCGTCGAGGGTCTTGAGTTCGACCTTGTCCGCCAGCTCGCGCATGACCGACACCGCGCCAACGATCTCGTCGATGCTTTCGCTCTTCATGCGCATGGCCATCATGAACGCGCCGATCTGCGCATCCGAGCATTGCCCGGTCATGATTTCGCGCATTACATCGCGCATTTCATCGGTGCTGAGGTCGAGGTGGTCGACGATACGGCTCAGGGCTGTCTTGATATTCATGAAAAGTCCTTAGCGCGTGCCGCCGGTTTGTTTGAGGAAGTTAGCGAACAGCTCGTGGCCCTGCTCGGTGAGGATAGACTCGGGGTGGAACTGCACACCCTCGATGTTCAATGTCTTGTGGCGCAGGCCCATGATCTCGTCGACCGAACCGTCTTCGAGCTGGGTCCATGCAGTCACTTCCAGGCAATCCGGCAAGGTTTCGCGCTTGACGATCAGCGAGTGATAGCGCGTCACCGTCAGCGGACGATTCAGGCCTTCGAACACGCCCTTGTCCTCGTGAAATACCGGGCTAGTCTTACCGTGCATGACTTGCCGGGCGCGGACCACATCACCGCCAAAGGCTTGGCCGATGGACTGGTGGCCGAGGCAGACGCCGAGAATCGGCAGTTTGCCGGCGAAATGCTTGATCACGTCGAGCGAGATACCGGCTTCAGTCGGGGTGCAAGGACCGGGGGACACCACGATGCGCTCAGGGTTGAGGGCTTCGATGTCGGCAACGGTAAGTTCATCGTTGCGCACGACTTTGACCTGGGAGCCGAGCTCGCCGAGGTATTGCACAACGTTGTAGGTAAAAGAGTCGTAGTTATCGATCATCAGCAACATGGCGTTTGTAACCTCTTGAATTCACTGACTTTAAATACAGCCTTCAGATGATTACCCGCAGCGTCCTGCGCTTTGTCAGTCGCCGGGTGCGCCAGCAAAGCGGTATGTCATACGGGTGAAGAAGGCAAAGCGGTACAGGTCCGGCGGGGCCGGCAAAAGAATTCAGGCGCGCCAACGCCAGCGGGCGTGTGCCTTGATGACTTGATCCAGAAGTTTGCTGATGATCAACACGGGGAAGGTCTCATTCATACGTCTCGGCACAGTAACTTAGCTGGGCAGAGCGTGCAATATGGCCGGGGCGACTGGCCCCGAAACAATTGAAGGGTTCGCGACCGATGGCAAAAGGCCGGAAGTTTTTGGTACTGTCGTTTCGTTCACTACAACAATAAATAAACGGACTTGCTCATGATCAAACAGACGTTGTTTGTACCGCTCGCAGGATGCTTGCTCGCCGCGGCTTGCGCCCAGGCGATCGCCGCGCCTAATCCTTACTCCAATTTCGTGGTCTTCGGCGACAGTCTCAACGATGCCGGGACTTTTGCCGACACGGGTGGGCCGGCCGGCTCAACTGAGCGCTTTACCAACCGCACGGGGCCGGTTTATCTGGATGGCAGCGGTGAAGTTCGCTCGCTCAACTCCACGCAGATCCTGGGGGGGAAACTAGGGTTCTCGGCGGATCAGACAGCCTCATCTTCCTCGGCGGTTCGCGCCAACAATGGCCAGCCCGATGGCAACAACTGGGCCGTCGGCGGTTATCGCACCGACCAGATTCTCGATTCGATCACCAGCACCTCTGCCACGGGCGAGCGCACCCGCGCCGGCTACCTGCCTTCGAACAACTTCCGCGCTGACCCGAACGCGCTGTATTACCTGTCGGGCGGTGGCAACGACTTCCTGCAAGGTCGCGTGACCAGCCTGCCTCAGGCCAGCGCCGCGGCCGATCGCCTGGTCAGCAGCGTGCAAACCCTGCAACAGGCCGGTGCCCGCTACATCATGGTCTGGTTGCTGCCAGACATCGGCTTCACCCCAGCCTTCAACGGCACCCCGCTGCAAGCGTTCACGTCACAGCTCAGTTCTCAGTTCAACACCGAACTGGTGAGCCAACTGCAAAACGTCAATGCCAACGTCATACCGCTCAACATTCCGGTGCTGCTCAAAGAGACGTTTGCCAACCCGGCGCAGTTCGGCCTGGCCACCGATCAGAACCTGAGCGCCACCTGCTTCAGCGGCAGCAGCTGCACCGAAAACGCCCGTTACGGCATCAACAGTGCGACGCCGGACCCGACCAAGCTTATCTACAACGACTCGGTGCACCCGACCGAAGCCGGGCAACGTCTGATTGCCGATTACGCTTACTCGCTGCTGGCCGCGCCATGGGAAGCAACCCTGTTGCCCCAAATGGCCCAGGGTACTTTGCGTTCTCATCAGGATGAGTTGCGCAACCAATGGCTGGCCGATTGGGAAAACTGGCAAGGCGTGGGTCAATGGCGGGCGATTGTCGCCGGTGGTGGCCAGCATCAGGACTTCGACAGCCAGCGCAGTGGCGCCAGTGCTGACGGCAATGGCGCCAACCTGAACATCGGTGGCAGCTACCGGCTCAACGACGCATGGCGCGTAGGTTTGGCGGCGGGCTTCTACAACCAGAAGCTCGAAGCCGGCGACAACGACTCGGACTACAAGCTGAACACCTACATGGGTACTGCGTTCGCCCAGTATCAGCAGAATCGCTGGTGGGGTGACGCGGCAGTGACGGCCGGGCATCTGGACTACGACAGCCTCAAACGCAAATTCCAGTTGGGGGTCAATGAACGCGGGGAGAAAGGCGATACCGACGGCTACCTGGTGGCTTTCAGCGGTCGCGTAGGGTACGACATCGCGCCGCTGGCGAGCAGCCCGTGGCACCTGTCGCCATTCGTGAGCGCTGATTTCGCCAAAGTTGAAGTCGACGGTTACTCGGAGAACGGCGCCGACTCCACCGCGCTGACATTCGACGATCAATCACGCATTTCCCGGCGTCTTGGCATCGGCCTCCAGGGTAAGTATCAGTTCACCTCGCAGACCCAGGTGTTCGGCGAACTGGCTCATGAGCGTGAGTACAACGACGATACCCAGGACGTGACCATGAACCTCAACAGCCTGCCGAACAACCGCTACACCCTGGCCGGCTACACCCCGCAGACCAACCTGAACCGCTTGAACCTGGGCGTGAGCCACAACCTCACCAAGGACCTGGCTTTGCGGGCCAGTTATGACATTCGCAAGGATGATGACTTTACCCAGCAGGGCATTAACATAGGCGTTGCGCTGGACTTCTAAACATCAGGCAAAAAAACGCGGCGCCCTCGCAGGCGCCGCGTTTTTTTATGCTGAATGCACATTGTGGCGAGGGGGCTTGCCCCCGTTCGGCTGCGAAGCAGTCGCAAATCCATGTGACTTGGTGGACCTGAAGAACCAAGGGCCGCTTCGCGCCCCAACGGGGGCAAGCCCCCTCGCCACAAAGGCTTGTGTGAACTCAGGCGTCCGGTGTTTGTTCGGCCAGGGCCACGGCGCGGAACATGGCGCGACGTTTGTTCAGGGTTTCTTCCCATTCCAACGCTGGCACCGAGTCGGCGACGATGCCGCCACCGGCCTGCACGTGCAGTTCGCCGTTCTTGATCACTGCAGTGCGGATCGCAATCGCGGTGTCCATGTTGCCGTTCCAGGCGAAGTAGCCCACCGCCCCGCCATAGACACCACGCTTGACCGGCTCCAGTTCGTCGATGATTTCCATCGCACGAATCTTCGGAGCTCCAGACAAGGTACCCGCCGGCAGAATCGCCCGCAGTGCGTCCATCGCCGTCAACCCAGCCTTCAATTGGCCCGTGACGTTGGAGACGATGTGCATCACGTTGGAATAACGCTCGATGACCATCTTCTCGGTCAGCTTCACCGAACCGATTTCCGAGACCCGGCCCGTGTCGTTGCGACCGAGGTCGATCAACATCAAGTGCTCGGCGATTTCCTTGTCGTCCGACAGCAAGTCTTTTTCCAGCGCCAGATCGGCCTCTTCGTTGGCCCCGCGTGGGCGAGTGCCAGCGATCGGGCGCACGGTGATCAGGTTGTCTTCGACCCGCACCAGCACTTCCGGCGAACTGCCGACGACGTGGAAGTCGCCGAAGTTGAAGAAGTACATATAAGGCGTCGGGTTGAAGCAGCGCAGCGCCCGGTACAGATCGATCGGCGCAGCCTTGAAGTCGATCGACATGCGCTGGGACGGCACGACCTGCATGCAGTCACCGGCCAGGATGTATTCCTTGATGGTGTCGACGGCTTTTTCGTAATCGTCCTGGGTGAAACTCGAACGGAACACCGGATCAGCCGACTGTTGCTTGCTGAAATCCAGGCCGCGACGCGGGGTGATCGGCTGACGGAGTTTCTCCAGCAGCTCTTCCAGACGTGCCTGACCTTGCTCGAACGCATCGTCCTGCGACGGATCGGCCAGCACAATCGCGTGCATCTTGCCGGCGAGGTTGTCGAACACCACAACCGCGTCGGAGACCATCAGCAGAATGTCCGGCACGCCCAGCGGATCCGGGTTCGGGCACTTGCCCAGACGCTTCTCCACATAGCGCACGCAGTCGTAACCGAAGTAACCCACCAGACCGCCATTGAAGCGCGGCAGGCCGGGAATGGTCGGCACGTTGTAGCGGGCTTTGAATGCTTCAACGAAGGCCAACGGATCTTCGGCTTCGTGGCTTTCGATCTCGATGCCGTCGTGGGTCACGCTGACGTGATGGTCGTGAACCCGCAACACCGTGCGGCACGGCAAGCCAATGATCGAATAACGACCCCACTTCTCCCCGCCCTGCACCGATTCCAGCAGGTAGGAATTCGGCTCGTCGGCAAGCTTCAGGTAGATCGACAGCGGCGTGTCGAAGTCGGCCAGGGTTTCGCAGGCCAACGGGATACGGTTATAGCCGGCAGCGGCCAAACGCAGGAATTCTTCGCGGATCATGGGGTAGCCTCGTGGCTTGAGGTGCTAACAGTCAGGTATGCAAACGCGCCGGAAAGCCGGCCAGAATCGAGTCAGGCGCGCCAACGCCAGCGGGCCAGGGCCTTGATGACTTTCATCCAGAGTTTGCGAGTGACCACCACGATGGCGTTTCCAGAAGGGGGTTGAGCAACGTCGGGCAACGTTATCTCAGCGGCCGGATCCAGGCAACCGGGAATTAGCTTGCGCAGATCGTCGATCACCAGCGCCGGTGACTCTTCCGAAATCGGCCGGCCATGATTGTAGCCGTAGCTGAGGGCCACGCACTTGACCCCCGCCGCCTTCGCCGCCAGTACATCGCTGCGCGAATCGCCGACAAACAGCGATTGCGAGGCCGGGATGTTGGCCATTTTCATCACGAAAAACAGCGCGGCCGGGTCAGGCTTCTTCTGCGGCAGAGTGTCGCCGCCGATGATCCATTTGAAGTAGCGGCCAATTTTCATCTGGTCCAGCAGCGGCGCGACGAAGCGCTCCGGCTTGTTGGTGATCAGTGCCATCTCGACGCCCTGCTTGTGCAGCCATTTCAGGGTGTCACGCACGCCGGGATAGACCACGGTCAGATCATGGCTCTCGCTGTAAGCCTCCATGAAAATCTCCAGCGCGCCCTCGGCTTCGCCGTCGTCGACCGTCGAATGGTCGATGCCACCGGCCAGCGCACGGCGAACCAGCACCGGCGCGCCATTGCCGACCCACTCACGCACCGAATCGAGGCCGGCGGGTTCGCGCCCCAGTTTGAGCAGCATGTTATCCACGGCCACAGCGAGGTCGGGGACCGAATCGACCAGCGTGCCATCCAGATCGAACATCACCAGCCGCGGCAGACGCCCCGGGAACAGCTGCTCAAAGCCACTCATGGACGAGCCAACGCCAGTTCGGAACGCATCTTTTCAATCACCTCTTGGTAGTTCGGCGCATTGAAAATCGCCGAACCGGCGACGAAGGTGTCGGCGCCAGCCGCGGCGATTTCACGAATGTTGTTCACGTTGACGCCGCCGTCGATTTCCAGGCGGATGTCACGCCCGGAAGCATCGATCAGCGCCCGCGCTTCACGCAGCTTGTCGAGGGTGCCGGGGATGAACTTCTGCCCGCCGAAGCCTGGGTTGACGCTCATCAGCAGGATCATGTCGACCTTGTCCATCACGTACTTGAGCACGTCCAGCGGCGTTGCCGGGTTGAACACCAGGCCCGACTTGCAGCCGCCTTCGCGGATCAGTTGCAGGGAGCGATCGACGTGCTGCGTGGCTTCCGGGTGGAACGTGATGTAGGTCGCGCCGGCCTCGATGAAGTCACCAACGATGCGGTCCACCGGGCTGACCATCAGGTGAGCGTCGATCGGCGCGGTCACGCCGTATTTGCGCAGCGCGGCGCAGACCATCGGGCCGATGGTCAGGTTCGGCACGTAGTGGTTGTCCATGACATCGAAGTGCACGAAGTCGGCGCCGGCGGCCAGGACGTTGTCCACTTCCTCACCCAGGCGGGCGAAGTCAGCGGAGAGAATCGACGGAGCAATGACGAAGGGCTGCATGACGCACCTTTTTTGAGCAGAATCACGATGGCGCGCATTGTATACCTCATGCTTTGACGCGCGCACTGTGACCGCGATGATTGGGCCTGCCTTCGATCAATAAGTGGCCGCAGGCTCTAGAACGCCGCTCGGTAGATCTTCTCGATATCAACCGCACTCAACCTACGCGGATTGTTGCGCATCAGGCGCTCGATCCCCGCGGCTTCCACGGCCATGGCCGGGATCGCATCCTCCGGAACACCGAAGCTGCGCAGGCCCGACGGGATTTCTACCGCAGCACACAATGCGGTCATGGCCTCTACGGCTTTGTCCGCCGCTTCGTTGGCGCTCAGGTGGGCAGTCTTCACCCCCATGGCCTCGGCAATATCCTGCATGCGCTCGACGCAGGCCATCTTGTTCCAGGTCATGACATACGGCAGCAGCAAGGCGTTGCTGACGCCATGAGCAATGTTGAAACGCCCGCCCAGCGGATACGCCAGCGCATGCACCGCGCCGACCCCGGCGTTACCGAAAGCCATGCCGGCCATCAGGCTGGCGGTGGCCATGTCTTCGCGGGCTTGCAGGTTGGAAGGATTGGCGTAGGCCTTGGGCAGCGCTTTGGCGATCAGCTTGATGGAGCCAATGGCCAGGGCGTCGGTGATCGGCGAGGCGTTGACCGACAAATAGGATTCGATGGCGTGCACCAGCGCGTCGACACCGCTGGCGGCGGTGACGCTGCGTGGGCAGGTCAGGGTCATTTGCGGGCTGACCAGCGCCACATCCGGCAATAGATAGTCGCTGACGATTCCCTTCTTCAGCTGCGCGACCTTGTCGGAGAGGATCGCCACATTGGTCACCTCCGAACCGGTGCCAGCCGTGGTCGGGATGGCGATCAGCGGCGGGCCTTTGCGCGGCACCTGGTCGACGCCGAACAAATCCTCCAGCGCACCGTGGTAACCGGCGTAGGCCGCGACGCTTTTGGCGATGTCGATGGCGCTGCCGCCGCCGAGTCCGATCAGACCGTCATGCCCGCCCTCGCGATAAACCCGCATGCAGTCTTCGACGATGGCGATTTCCGGGTCTGGCAGCACACGGTCGAAGATCTCGTAGGTCCGATCGCCCAACTGCGCCAGCGCCAGCTCGACCGTGCCGGACTTGACCAGCGCCGCGTCGGTGACGATCAGCGGGTTGTCGACATCCAGGCGAGTGAGTTCGGCGGCCAGCTGCTCGATGGCACCTGCGCCGGTGATCAGTTTGTGAGCAATTTTGAAAGAGGAAAGACTCATCGTGCGCAGCCTCTTATAAATAGGGGAGCTGGGCACAATAGTAGCTGGGGATTGGGGTTTGTCTGCTATTCAGGTTGTGAATGACTGAACATCCCGAAAACACCTCAAATCCTTGTTGCCGATCGTTCCCACGCTCCGCATGGGAATGCAGCCAGGGACGCTCTGCGTCCCAAGAGCGGACGCGGAGCGTCCAGTGAGGCATTCCCACGCAGAGCGTGGGAACGATCAAAAAGCCTGTCAGACCTGGGCGGTGCGCAGTTTCTCGCTGCGGCCGCGAAGCCACTCCAGGGTCAGTAACAGGATCACCGAGAAGGCGATCAGCAGGGTTGCTGCAGCAGCAATCGTCGGGCTGAGGTTTTCGCGGATACCGCTGAACATCTGCCGAGGCAAGGTCGCTTGTTCGGGACCGGCGAGGAACAGGGTCACCACCACTTCATCGAACGACGTCGCGAAGGCAAACAGCGCACCCGAGATCACACCCGGCGCAATCAGCGGCAACGTCACCCGGCGGAACGCCGTCAGCGGCGAGGCCCCCAGACTGGCAGCGGCGCGCACCAGGTTATGGTTGAACCCCTGCAAGGTCGCCGACACGGTAATGATCACAAACGGCACGCCCAACACCGCATGCACCACGATCAGCGAAAAAAAGCTGTTGCCCAGGCCCAGCGGTGCAAAGAACAGATAGCTGGCCACACCGATGATCACCACCGGCACCACCATCGGCGAAATCACCAGGGCCATGACCAGCGCCTTGCCCGGAAAATCCCCCCGCGTCAGGCCGATTGCCGCCAGCGTCCCGAAGATCATCGCCAGCACCGTTGCCGCCGGGGCAACGATGATGCTGTTCTTCAATGCCCGCATCCATTCCGCCGAGGCGAAGAAGTCCTGATACCAGTGCAGCGAGAAGCCTTGCAACGGATACACGAGGAAACTGCCTGAGTTGAACGACAGCGGAATGATCACCAACACCGGCAGAATCAGGAACAACAGAATCAAGCCGCAGAGAATCCGCAAGCTGTAGAACCACGCCCGTTCGATGGGCGACATATAAGGACTCAGCATTTCATTCTCCCCTTAGCTCAAGCGCAGGCGACTGGCGCCCACCAGCCAGCTGTAAATCAGGTAAAGCACCACGGTCGCCAACAGCAGCAGCCCACCGAGTGCGGTCGCCATGCCCCAGTTGATGCTGGTGTTGGTGTAGAAGGCGACGAAGTAGCTGACCATCTGATCGTTCGGGCTACCCAGCAACGCCGGGGTGATGTAGTAGCCGATGGCGAGGATGAACACCAACAGGCAACCGGCGCCGACACCGGCATAGGTCTGCGGGAAATACACCCGCCAGAAACTGGCGAACGGGTGGCAGCCGAGGGAAATCGCGGCGCGCATGTAAGTTGGCGAGATGCCTTTCATCACGCTGTAGATCGGCAGGATCATGAACGGCAGCAGGATGTGCACCATCGAGATGTAAACGCCCGTGCGGTTGAACACCAGCTCCAGTGGTTTATCGATGATGCCCATCGCCATCAGGCCGCTGTTGATCAGCCCGCCCGATTGCAGCAACACGATCCACGCGGCAACCCGTACCAGAATCGACGTCCAGAACGGCAGCAGCACCAGAATCATCAGCAGGTTGCTTTGGCGTGACGGCAGGTTCGCCAGCAAGTAAGCCAACGGATACGCCAGCAACAGGCAGATCACGGTGATGATCAGGCCCATCCAGAACGTGCGAGCGAAGATGTCGAGGTAGATCGCCTGGTCAGGAGTGGCCGGGGCGATTTCACCGAGGTCGTCGATGCGGTGATCGACGGCCGCCAGCAAGTAGTACGGCGTGATGTTGCTGGTGTTGCGGCGCACCGCTTGCCAATAGGCCGGGTCGCCCCAGCGTTCGTCGAGGCCTTCCAGCGCTTCTTTATAAGAAGCCGGTTCAGTGGCGAACGGCAAGGCGCGGGCGGTTTTGGTCAGCAGGCTGCGGTAGCCGGCCAACTCCATGTTCAAGCGCTTGGACAGGTCGCCCAGGGTCTGATTCTTGCGGGCTTCAGCGAGGTCTTCGCTCGCCGCCTTGTACACCGGTTCTGCGGGCAAGCCGCGGCCGTCCCAACTGGCGATGGCCGCCACAGTGCGCGGCATGCCGCCGACCACTTCAGGGTTACCAACGCTTTTGTAGAGCAGCGCCACGATCGGCACCAGGAACACCAGCAACAGAAACAGCACCAGGGGCGCGATCAAGGCCTGGGCCTTCCAGCGGTTGATCCGCTCGGCGTGCTTGAGCCGCTGCTTCAAGGTGGGGTCAGTGCCCGCGTTCAGGGGAATGGCGGTGGCCATGGCGTACTCCGGAAATCTTTGATCGTTACAGAGGCGGCATTCCGTAACCGCAAGGCCACCTCTGTTCTTGATAACTACACATCACCCCTGTAGGAGCGAGGCTTGCCCGCGAAGGCGGCGTGTCAGTCAACATTGATGTTGAATGTGCTGACGTCTTCGCGGGCAAGCCTCGCTCCTACAGGGGGCAGGCCCACAGGGTCGTGCTTACTTGGCAGCCCAGGAATTGAAGCGCTGCTCCAGTTGCTCGCCGTTGTCAGCCCAGAAGCTGACGTCGATCTGCACCTGGTTGGCGATGTTTTCCGGGGTGGTCGGCATGTCTTTCAGGACATCCTTGGACAACAACGGTACGGCTTGAATGTTGGCCGGGCCGTAAGCGATGTTTTCCGAGTAGGTCTTCTGCTGCTGCGGAGCCACCGAGAACGCGATGAATTTCTTCGCCGCTTCGGCGCGCTTGGCGTCCAGACCTTTCGGAATCGCCCATGCGTCGAAGTCGTAGATACCGCCGTTCCACACCACTTTCAGGTTGCTTTCTTTCTGCACGGCGGCGATCCGGCCGTTGTAGGCCGAGCTCATGACCACGTCACCGGAGGCGAGGTATTGCGGCGGTTGTGCGCCGGCTTCCCACCACTGAATGCTTGGCTTGAGCTCATCAAGTTTCTTGAACGCACGGTCCTGACCGTCCTTGCCGGCCAGCACTTTGTAGACGTCTTTCGGCGCAACGCCGTCGGCCATCAGTGCGAATTCCAGGGTGTACTTGGCGCCTTTGCGCAGGCCGCGCTTGCCCGGGAATTTCTTGGTGTCCCAGAAATCCACCCAACTGGTCGGTGCCGAGGCCAGCTTGTCAGCGTTGTAGGCCAACACGGTCGACCACACGAAGAAACCTACGCCGCAGGGCTGGATAGCGCCCTTGACGTAATCTTCGGATTTGCCGAACAGCGCAGGATCAAGTTGCTCGAACATGTCTTCGTCGCAACCGCGAGACAGTTCTGGCGACTCAACTTCCACCAGGTCCCAGGACACGCTCTTTGTGTCGACCATGGCTTTGACCTTGGCCATCTCGCCGTTGTATTCGCCCGCCACGATCTTGCCGTTGCCTGCCGCTTCCCACGGGGCGTAGAAGGCTTTGGCCTGCGCCGCCTTGTTCGCCCCGCCAAAGGACACCACGGTCAGGTCCGGGCCCGCCGCCATCGCGTGTGCCGCACCGATCATGCCCATGACCAAAGCGGTGAATTTCAGGGATCTCAACATTTATTGTTCTCTCCACGTGCAGGGTTGGTGTTGTTGAAGCAGGGGGCGATCAATGCGCCTCTAGAAGTGGGTCGAGCGCGCGAACGTGTTCGACCTGCCAGCCAAGCGGTACTACATCGCCGACGGCGAGCGCGGGATCGAGCTCGGCAATCGGTTGTTTCACAAAGAAATCGGTCTTGCCGCAGACTTCCAGGCGAACCCGGACGTGGTCGCCCAGATAGATGAATTCCGCCACCCGCCCTGAGAAGCGGTTGACGCAGGACTCGCTGGAGCCATTGAGGCTTACGCGTTCCGGGCGAATCGACAGTGTGACGGGTTCGCCGGTCTTGCCGACATTGACCGCCAGCGCTTCAACTTTTTCACCGCGTCCGAGCTCAACGATGCAACGGTCGCCGGTCTGACTGTGCAAGCGGCCGTTGAGGCGGTTGTTCTCGCCGATGAAATTGGCCACGAAGGTGTTTTTCGGCTCTTCATAGAGGGTGCGCGGCGCAGCGATCTGCTGGATCTCGCCCTGGTGGAACACTGCCACGCGGTCGGACATGGTCAGGGCTTCACCCTGGTCGTGCGTCACGTAGACCACGGTCACGCCGAGGCGTTGGTGCAGGTGCTTGATTTCCATCTGCATGTGTTCGCGCAGTTGTTTGTCCAGTGCGCCGAGGGGCTCGTCCATCAGCACCAGTTGCGGTTCGAACACCAAGGCGCGGGCCAGGGCCACACGCTGTTGCTGACCGCCGGACAGTTGTGCCGGATAGCGTTGGGCGAAGGCGTCGAGCTGGACCATGCTCAGGACTTTTTTGACCTTGTCGTTGACGTCGCTCTTGTTCAAACCGCGCACGGTCAGCGGAAACGCCAGGTTCTCAGCGACGGTCATGTGCGGGAACAATGCGTAGTTCTGGAACACCATGCCGATGTCGCGCTTGTGCGGCGGCACGTTGTTGATGGAGCGCCCGTTCAGCTGGATTTCACCTGCGGTCGGAGTTTCAAAACCGGCGAGCATCATCAGGCTGGTGGTCTTGCCGGAGCCGGACGGCCCGAGCAAGGTGAGGAACTCGCCTTTGCGAATCTCCAGGTTGAGGTCTTTGACGATCAGGTTCTCGCCGTCGTAGCTTTTTTGCACTCCACGAAAGCTGACCAGAATGTCACTGGCCCCTGCGTTTGAATCGACCTGGCTCATACCCACACCTTTTTTGTTGATGACTGCTGTGGACTAAGCCTAGTGGACGCTGCCGACCACGCAAATCGGGGCGCAGGAGAGAATGGCCTCAGCGGGATGGAAGGTTGGGGGTAGGGATTGCCCTACACGGATGGCGGGGATGGATAGGGGCAGTGGCGAGTTTCAAGCTGCAAGCCGCGAAACCGGGCAAAAGCGATGTTGGAGGAATGTCGCAAATGGATATGACGACGAGATTCCCGTAGGAGCGAGGCTTGCCCGCGAAGGCGCCCTCACTGGCGCTAAAGGCTTCGCGGGCAAGCCTCGCTCCTACAGGGTTTGCGGTGGACCCTAGAGGAGCTTGTGTTCCATCGCGTACTTCACCAGCTCCGCCAGGGAGGTGATGTTGAGTTTCTGCATCAGCCGCGCCTTGTGGGTGCTGATGGTTTTGCTGCTCAGGGCCAGTTGCTGGGCGATGTCGTTGACGTTGGCGCCCTGGGCCAGGCGTTCGAACACCGAGAATTCGCGCTCGGACAGCAACGAGTGCAACGGCCGCGAATCGGTCAGGCCGACTTCGAAGACCATGCGGTCGGCCAGGTCCGGGTCGATGTAGCGCCCGCCCGCCGCGACCTTGCGGATCGCCGTCAGCAGCAGCGCCGGATCGCTATCCTTGGTCGCGTAGCCCGCCGCGCCGACCTTCAACGCCCGGGCGGCCATTTGCGCTTCGTCGTGCATCGACAACACCAGGATGGCCGGCGGATTGTTCAACGCACGAATCCGTGGAATCGCTTCCAGGCCATTGACGCCGGGCATGGAGATGTCCAGCAACACCACTTCGCAGGGCACATGCCGCAAGGTTTCGAGCAACTGCTCGCCATTGCTCGCCTCCCCCACCACCAGCAAGTCCTTGGCCAGGCCAATCAATTGCTTGATGCCTTCACGGACGATGGTGTGGTCTTCGGCTACCAGTACACGGATCACGTTCTTCTCCAGGTTCAAGAACCTTTCGCGGGCAAGCCACGCTCCCACAGGATTTGTGTTGTTCACAAAATCCCTGTGGGAGCGTGGCTTGCCCGCGAAGGCGTCAGCACAGACAAAACAAATAGTTCAGGCTTCATCCACCGGTACTCGCACACTCAACGTCGTGCCCTCCCCCGGCTCACTCTCCAGCGACAACTGCCCGCCCATGATCAATACCCGCTCACGCATACCGACCACCCCAAAGGAAGTCGCCCTGCCCGTGGTGGGGACAAATCCTACGCCATCATCACTGACGGTCAGACACAACTCGTCGCCTTCCAGCGCCAGTGTCAGTTCAACAGTATGCGCCTGGGCATGGCGCATGACATTGGTCAGCGCTTCCTGAAGAATCCGGAACAGCCCAATGGCCTTGGCGTCACTGAGCACCGGCAGGTTCTCCGGCACCTGCACCAGACACGGAATCTGCGTGCGCGCCTCGAAACGCCGGGCCTGCCATTCGATGGCGGACGCGATCCCGGCATCGAGAATCGGTGGTCGCAGCGCGGTCGCCACATCGCGCACCAACTGGAACAGCTGCGCAATCAGGCGTTTCATGCTGTTCAGGCGCTCATTCAGACCAGGGTCGAGCTGGGCGTAGGCCAATTCGCACATGGAGGTTTCCAGCTTGAGCACGGTCAACATCTGACCCAGCTCGTCGTGAACTTCCCGGGCGATGCGGGCTTTTTCCTCCTCGCGCACGCTCTCCAGGTGAGCGGACAGCTCACGCAGTTGCTCGCGGGAACTGGCCAGTTCCAGCTCGATGCGCTTGCTCTCGCTGATGTCCCAGACAATCCCGTCCCAGACATAGGCGCCGTCTTCGAGCCGGCGAGTGATGGCCTTGATCTCGGCCCAGCGCTGTTCGCCTGAACGGGTGAGAATCCGCCCCTGCCATGACCAGTCGCTGTCGGTGTCCAGTGCACGGTCCTGAGTCTGGTGATAGCTGGCTTTGTCGTCCGGGTGCACCAGGCTACGCAGGCCTTTGTCGCGATGGGCCAGGGTCGCTGGCGAGTAGCCCACCAGACTCTCGCTGCCTTCACTGATGTAGGCAAAGTCGATCTGCCCTGTCACCGGCGCCCGCTCCAGGCGAAAGACCAATCCCGGAACGTTGGCGGCAATCCCCTGCAACCGCGCTTCACTTTCCTGCAACGCCGCCAGGGCGCGCCGACGTTCGGTGACGTCGTTGAGGTAGACCACCAGGTATTCACCACCGCGAAAGCGCATAAAGCTCAACGAGACATCGGTCGGCAGGATGCTGCCATCGGCTCGTACACAGTTGGTTTCGAAACTTTGCGGCCCTTCTTCGCTGGTCCGGGCGCGCTTCCACAGGTTCAACCAGCGGTCCATGTGCAGGCCCGGCTCGAAGTCGATCAACGGCCGATCAATGATTGCGCCGGGCGGATACCCGAGCATGGTTTCAGCGGCGCGGTTGGCGTAGCGCACGTGGCTGTCCCAGTTGACCCAGAGGATGCCGACGGTGCTCTGATCGATAGAAAACTGGGTCAGGCGCAACGCCTCTTCACTGGCCTCGCGCAGGGCAATGTCCTCGCGCGCCGCCAATAGACGCTGCTCCAGACTGTGTTGTTGGCGGCGCTGCCAGAACACGATGGCCATGCTGCTCAGCATCAACACCACCATCAGCAGGCAGAGGTTTTGCCAGAAGCCCGGGGACTCGGTCAGGCGCGGGTATTTGGGTTGCAGCCATTGGTTGTGCAGTTGCTCAAGGTCCTTGGCCGGGATCGCCCGCAGCGCGCTTTCGACGATGCCGGCCAGTTCCGGCTGGTCCCGCCGCGTGGCCACTCGCAGTAATTGCGGCAAGCCGATGTCACCCACCACGACCAGCCCGGCGAACTCAGGCTCGACGGACAGCCGCCCCAATTGCGCTTCATCGACCACGGCATAACCGGCCTGCTGACTCAGCAACAATTGCAATGCCTGACGCTCGAGCGGTACGCCTTGCAGGTTCAGATGGGGATAGTTGCCACGCAGATAGTCGGCCGTCGCGCTGGGCATCCGCACGGCGACGCGGGTTTGGCTGTCGAGTTTTTCCAGCTCCACCACACCGGTACTTTTCTGGTCACTGACCACCAGTTGCGGCACCCGCATGTAGGGGTCGGAGAATTGCCAGAATCGCAGGCCGGCGGGGGTTTGGGTCAGCCCGGGAGCAATGTCGATTTCACCCTCGCGCGCGGCGGCTTCGAGTTGAGCAAGGTCGGGAAAATTACGCCAGCTCAGCTCGACCTTGAGGGCTTTGGCCAGCCATTTCATCAACTCGACGTTAACCCCGGACAGACGCTGCAAGCGGCGATCGTATTGCGCGTAAGGCGCCTGCAACACCAGCCCGACGCGCAATTCGCCGTGCGCTGCCAGCCACTGTTGTTGCTTGGGCGACAAGGGCGCGACATGCGCCGGTGGCGCGGACGCCGCCCAACTCATCAAGGGAAACCACAAACAGCCGATAACCCACAGGCAGCGAAAACGCATCATCGAAGTCTCACACACTGACAAATACTGACCAACCCATTAGGCTGCCGGAATAACTTCTGGCCTGGAATATCCGATGCCCCCTGTCTACCGCCTGGCACTGCCAGCATTGTGCCTGTCGCTGATCCTGCCTTGCGCCTTTTCCGTCGAGGCGGCCGATCCGGCACCTGCCGCTGCGGAAAACCCCGCAGAAGAAAACCCGGTCGAACGCCAGCCACTGCTTGAGCGTAGTCAGGAAGAAGCGACAGCACTTGAGCGAAAAATCCCTGCGCAGGAACAGCAACAACTGCAAGCCGGCGCCGACACCTTTCTTGCGCTGTGGAAACCGGCCAATACCGCCGAGCCCAAAGGCGCGGTGATTATCATCCCTGGCGCAGGTGAAACCGTTGACTGGCCGCAAGCAATCAGTCCGTTGCGCAACAAATTGCCCGACGCCAAGTGGAGCAGCCTGAGTATCACCTTGCCCGACCTGCAAAGCGATGCCATTGCACCACGCATCATGGAAATGCCGCCAACGCTCAAGGCACCGGAAACCGGCAGCAAGGACTCGACCACGGCAGCACCTATCGAGCAAGCGGCCGGTGGTGAAGCGGAAGTCGCCGACAAGGCCATCGCCGAAACCACGGAAGAGCAATCAAAGGCCGACGCCGAACGCATCTTTGCTCGCATCGATGCCGCCATTGCCTATGCCGAACAGCAAAGCGCTCGCAGCATCGTGGTTTTGGGCCATGGCACTGGTGCTTATTGGGCCGCGCGTTATCTGAGCGAGAAGCAGCCGTCGCAAGTGGAGAAATTTGTGATGGTCGCGGCACAGACACCTGCCGAGGCGAAGCCCGAGCTGGTTGAGCTGACGCCGACACTGAAGCTGCCGACGGCAGATATCTTCTACATGGATAGGCCGCTGGATCGCAACGCAGCGCTGGCACGGATGCAGGCTAGCAAGCGATTGAAGTCTTCGGCGTTCAGTCAGGTGTCGCTCAAAGCGCTGCCTGGTAATGCCAAGGCAGAGCAAGAGCAACTGGTGCGCCGGGTGCGCGGGTGGTTGAATCCGCAGAAGGCGGCGGACTGATAGACCGCGTCGCCCCATTCGCGGGCAAGCCTCGCTCCTACAGATTCTGTGTCGTATGACGCGGAATCTGTAGGACCGAGGCTTGCCCGCGAAGACGGCCTCCCTGGCGACAAAAATCTTTCCTGCTAACGAAAATCCCGCCGCTCACGAATCAACGTGTAGGCCGTGTGCAGTTCGCGAGTCTTGTCAGTCGCCTCTCGCACCTGCAACGCCGTCGCACCGCTGCCGGCAATCTTGTCCGGGTGATGGCGACTGAGCAGGCGTCGGTAGGCACGCTTGATCTGCGCCGGCTCGCTGGTCGCCGACACCCCCAACAGCCGCAAGGCATCCTGATAGGTCAGGGTGCTGCTGACTTGCGGTCGCTTGTGCTGATCGTAGTCGGCCGCCAACGCCAGCACCTGTTGCGGCGTCCAGCCCAGCCACTTACCCCACTGGGCCAGCAGTTCGCGTTCATTGTTCCCCGCACACCCATCGGCCCAAACCATCCGCCAACAGGCGCGCAACACGCCTTCCGCGGCGTGGGGTTGAGCACTCAAGCGCCGCAGATACCCGCGCAAACGATCATTGCCCGACTTGCCCCGATTGAACGCGGCAATGGCACGACGCTGCGCCGGCTCTGTCATTTCCAGCGAACGCATTTCCTGGCGGGCCTGCTGGATGTGGCCATCCACCACTCGCCCATCGCTCTTGGCCAACCGTCCCAGCAACACGAACAACAGTTCATCGTTGCGCAGCATCGGACGACCGCCGAGCTTTTCCCGCAAATGCCCCCAGCTTTGCAAGTGCAAAC
Source organism: Pseudomonas sp. NPDC099000 (assembly GCF_044759925.1). Lineage (NCBI taxonomy): Bacteria > Pseudomonadati > Pseudomonadota > Gammaproteobacteria > Pseudomonadales > Pseudomonadaceae > Pseudomonas > Pseudomonas sp. NPDC099000. Next base: position 19,082 of record NZ_JBIWAF010000033.1, on the reverse strand, counting down.
GCCGATCCAGCGCCTGTCCCAACAAAGCGCCGAGCATGGCCCCCGGAATGCTGGCTATGGCAAAGCCCGCTCCGGCTCCAATCAGAGTCCCTGGCCACAGCATCTCAGCGTCTCGCTTCTATCAGGGTTTCAACTTCAGCCAGGCGTTCGTGCGTGCCGACATCCACCCAGTGCCCGTTCAAGCGTTCGCCGGTGACCTGTCCATCGGCCATGGCTTTGCGCAGCAACGGTGCCAGTTTGAAGGCGCCGGCCGAGCAACCGTCGAACAGTTGCGGATGCAGCACGGCAATGCCGCTGTAGGTCAGGGTGGCGGTGTCCGGCTGACCGTCGCGCACTTGCCCGTTGATCAGCGTGAAATCGCCGGTCGGGTGATGGGCCGGGTTATCCGCCAGCACCAGATGCGCCAACCCGGCGATGGGTTGATGCAGCACGCTGAAGTCGTAGTCAGTCCAGATGTCACCGTTGACCACCAGGAACGCGTCATCGCCCAGCAACGGCAACGCGCGGAAAATGCCGCCGCCGGTTTCCAGTGGCTCACCTTCCGGCGAGTACTGAATACGCACGCCGTATTGCGAGCCGTCACCCAGGTAACTTTCGATCTGCTGACCGAGCCAGGCGTGGTTGATCACAATCTCGGTAAACCCGGCGATCGCCAGGGCTTTCAAGTGGTACTCGATCAGAGGCACGCCGCCGGCACGAACCAGCGGCTTGGGTGTGGTCAGGGTCAGCGGGCGCATGCGCTCGCCTTTGCCGGCCGCCAGAATCATCGCCTTCATGCAGTGGCTCCAGCACGCAGGCTCAGCAGCAACACATCCAGCTCAGCCAGTTCAGGACGGCGTGCGATCACCGCGTCTATGTAAGCAAAGAAGCGCGGCACATCGGCCAGGTATCGCGGCTTGCCGTCGCGATGACAGATGCGGGCGAAGATGCCGATCACTTTCAGGTGACGCTGCACGCCCATCAGGTCGCTGGCCCGCAGGAAGTCTTCGAAATCAGGCTGCACGGGAATGCCGAGCGCACCTGCCTGTTGCCAGTAGTCTTCCAGCCAGGCGCGTACACGTTCCTCGGGCCAACTGAGGAAGGCATCCTTGAACAGGCAAGTCGCATCATAAGTCACCGGGCCATAGACCGCGTCCTGGAAATCCAGAACACCAGGGTTCGGCTCGCTGAGCATCAGGTTGCGTGGCATGTAGTCGCGATGTACCAGCACTTTTGGCTGGGCCAGGGCGCTGTCGATCAGCAGCTCGGTCACGTTCTGCCAGAGCATTTGCTGTGCGGAGTCGAACTCGATGCCCAACTCGCGTTGCACGTACCACTCAGGGAACAGTTCCAGCTCGCGGCGCAGCAATGCCACGTCATAACTTGGCAACGGCGCGACCATCGGCAATTGCTGGAAAGCCAGCAGTGCTTGCAGGGCATCCTTGAACAAATCGTCGGCGTTTTCGCTGTCGATCACGTCCAGATAAGTCTTGTTGCCCAGGTCATTAAGCAAAAGAAAACCGCGATCGAGGTCTTCGGCATAAATTTTCGGCACATTTATTCCGGATTTCGCCAGCAAAAAAGCGATATCCACGAAGGGTTTGCAGTTTTCCTGGGGCGGTGGCGCGTCCATCACGATGAAGCTGCGGCCCTCGCCTTCCCATCGGAAGTAGCGCCGGAAACTCGCGTCACTACTGGCCGCGGTCAATGTGGCCGGGGGTACGGCACCCCAACCTTGCTCTGCAAAGAGGGTTGCCAACTGCTCATCGAGCCAAACTTTCAGGTGTTGCAAACGTACATCTTGGTCAGGCATTGCAAGGGTCTCCGACGGCGCTAGCCGTCAAGCGGGTCATGCTTTATTATCCAGCATCTTTTTCAGACCATCGAGAGGCGTGCGGCCCACACCGCGGGCAGATGGCACGCAGGAAGCCCGGACTAATAAGATGGCATTGAAATCCCCCGCGTTTCGTAAAAAATTTCCGTTGTTGGTTACCGGCAGTCTGCTGGCCCTGCAACCCCTAGCCACTTCATTCGTGGTAGCCGCGGAACAGTATGACTGCTCAGTCTCTGCTTCGGGTGCCTGGGACTGTGCGCCAAAAGCACCAGCGGCGGCTTTGCCTCCGCGTCCCGTCCATGACGGTAGCGCAGTTTCCGCCACCGGCGAACCTGCGACCGAGAATGGCACCAGTGAAGACGCCGGCGCCAAGCCTGTGCTGGTTACCGAGTCCAAAGGCCGCGGCCTGAAGTCCCGTAGTGCAGACTACAGTCACCTCGACTGGGTTCCGCGCGAGAACCTCACGGCGGCGCAACTGGCCGAGACCGGTCCTTACTGCTCTGGTTCCTATATCGAACCGATTCGTCCTGGCATGAATGACAAGACGGATAAAAGTGACGCCCCGACCTTTATCGGCGCCAAGGCCTCTCGCTATAAGCAGGATGAACAAGTCGCGACCCTGGCCGGTGACGTCGTCATGCGTCAGGGCAGCATGCAAGTCGAAGCCGACGAAGCGAACCTGTACCAGGCCGAAAGCCGCGGCGAACTCAGCGGTAACGTGCGCATTCGCGACAACGGCGCGTTGATCGTGGGCGACCACGCCGACGTGCAGCTCGATACCGGTGAAGCCAAGGTCGACAACGCCGAATACGTGATGCACAAATCCCGTATCCGCGGTAACGCGCTGTATGCCAAACGTGCCGAAAACGCGATCATCCGCCTCAAGGATGGTACGTACACCACGTGCGAACCGAACAGCAACGCCTGGCAGCTCAAGGGCAACAACATCACCTTGAACCCGGCGACCGGTTTCGGTACCGCGACCAACGTGACACTGCGGGTCAAGGACATTCCTGTCCTGTACACGCCGTACATCTATTTCCCGATCGACGACCGTCGCCAGTCAGGTTTCCTGCCGCCGACTATCGGCACGGGCAGCGATACCGGCTTCATGCTGGTCACACCGTATTACTTCAACCTGGCGCCGAACTACGATGCCACGTTGTACCCGCGTTACATGAGCAAGCATGGCTTGCTGATGGAAGGCGAATTCCGCTACCTGACCAAGTCCAGTGAAGGTCAGTTCGGTGCTGCGTACCTCAACGACGAGGACACCGATCGCAGCGGGCAGACCGATTACCAGAAAAACCGCTACATGTATAACTGGCAGCACAAGGGTGGTCTGGATTCGCGGGTACTGACGCAAGTCGACTACACCAAGATCAGCGATCCGTATTACTTCCAGGATCTGCAGACTGACCAGATCGGCGTGAAAAGCGCTGACTACGTTAACCAGCAGGGTTCTGTCAGCTATCGTGGCGACAACTACACTGCTCGCATCAACGCCCAGGCTTATCAGCTGGCGACCGTTGCCAACCTCACACCGTACGATCGTCTGCCGCAGATCACCTTTGATGGTGCGCTGCCGTACCACCCGGGCGGACTGGATTTCAGTTACAACACTGAAATCGTGCGATTTGATCGCGACCTGAAAAACGGCAACTTTACCAATGAAGACGGCACTGTAAGTCCGCGCCTTGACACTAACATTCAAGGTCTTGCGCGAGCCACTGGCGATCGCCTCAACCTGGCGCCATCCGTCAGCCTTCCGCTGGATTGGACTTACGGCTTCCTGAAGCCGAAGCTCAAGTATCAGTACACCCAGTACCAGCTGGATCTGGACAGTATTGGCAAGAACCAGATCGTGGCTCAGGATCAAGCTGCAGCTGCAGCCGGAACAAGAAATTTCAATGGCAATTTCAGCAGCAGCCAGAACCGTGGCGTTCCAATCGCCAGCATCGACAGCGGCCTGTACTTCGATCGCGACACCCAATGGTTCGGCAAGAACTACCGCCAGACCCTTGAACCACGCCTGTTCTACCTCTACGTCCCGGAGGAGAACCAGGAAGATATTCCGGCGTTCGATACCAGCGAATACACATTCAGCTACGCATCGCTGTTCCGTGACAACCGATTCTCTGGCTCCGACCGTATCGGTGACGAGAACAAACTGTCGCTGGGCATCACTAACCGCTGGATCGAAGAAAGCGGTTTCGAACGTCAACGCATCAGCGTAGGCCAGGCCATGTACTTCAAGGACCGGGAAGTTCAGTTGCCGGGTATCAATCCAAGAGACCGCGCCGACGCTCAAGCCAATGTTTCGCCGTACGCACTGGAATACGTGTATCGCTGGAACAACGATTGGAGCACCACCGCTGACTACAACTGGGACCCGGACAGCCGCAGCCCTCGCTCGGGCAGCGCGATGTTCCACTACCAGCCTGAAGACAACCCGAACAAGGTTATCAACGCCGGCTATCGCTATCGTAACGATCAGGTTATCTACAATCAGAACACCGGTAAGTGGCAGTTCGGTGGTGACTATGGCACCCCTGGCCAACCTGGCTATGTGAAGGACTACTACAAAATCCAACAGCACGATTTCTCAGTGATCTGGCCGGTCGTGCCGCAATGGAACGTCATCAGTCGCTGGCAGTATGACTACAACCGCAACCGTACCCTGGAAGCCTTCGGTGGTTTCGAGTACGACAACTGCTGCTGGAAACTGCGCCTGATCAACCGTTACTGGGTTTCGTATGACGAATTCAGTCAGAACGCCCCGGAAAACGAAAAAGGCGACCACGGCATTTTCCTACAAATCGTTCTGAAAGGTCTCGGCGGCCTCACCGGCGCCAAAGTAGAGAGCTTCCTCGACAAAGGCATCCAAGGTTATCGTGAACGTGAAGACCAAGCTTTCTGATTGTCTGCGCCCGCTAGTGCTGGGCGCGCTGTTCCTGGGTACCGCGGCTAACGCCGCGGTACAGTCCATCGATAAAGTGGTGGCCATCGTCGACAACGACGTGGTCATGCAGAGCCAACTGGACCAGCGCGTTCATGAAGTTCAGCAAACCATCGCTAAACGCGGCGCAGCAGTGCCGCCGGCCGGCGTGCTGGACCAGCAGGTGCTTGAGCGTTTGATCGTCGAAAACCTGCAACTGCAGATTGGCGAGCGTTCCGGCATCCGTATCACCGATGAAGAACTGAACCAGGCTGTCGGCACCATTGCCCAGCGCAATAACATGTCGCTTGATCAGTTCCGCGCTGCCCTGACTCGCGACGGTCTCTCTTACGAGGACGCCCGGGAGCAGATCCGCCGCGAAATGATCATCAGCCGCGTGCGTCAGCGTCGTGTGGCCGAACGTATCCAGGTGTCTGAACAGGAAGTGAAGAACTTCCTCGCTTCTGACCTCGGCAAGATGCAATTGTCCGAAGAGTTCCGTCTGGCCAACATACTGATTCCTACACCGGAAAGCGCCAACTCCGATGCGATTCAGAATGCGGCCAAGCAAGCGGACGCGGTCTACCAGCAGCTCAAGCAAGGCGCTGACTTCGGTCAGTTGGCAATCGCCAAATCCGCCAGCGAAACCGCACTGGAAGGCGGCGACATGGGCTGGCGTAAAGCCGCTCAATTGCCACCTCCGTTCGATCGCATGCTGAGCACCATGACCGTTGGCGACATTACCCAGCCAATGCGCACGCCGGGCGGCTTCATCATCCTGAAGATCCTCGACAAGCGTGGCGGTGAAACCCAGACGCGTGACGAAGTTCACGTGCGTCATATCCTGGTCAAACCTAGCCCGATCCGCGACGAAGCAAAGACCAAGGCCCTGGCTGAATCGCTCTACACCCGAATCGAAGCGGGCGAAGATTTCGGCGAACTGGCAAAAAGCTTCTCGGAAGACCCGGGTTCCGCCCTCAACGGTGGCGACCTGAACTGGATCGACCCGAATGCATTGGTGCCTGAGTTCCGCGAAGTGATGGCCAAGACCCCGCAAGGTCAGCTGTCCAAGCCGTTCCAGACCCAATACGGCTGGCACGTTCTGGAAGTCCTTGGCCGTCGCGCCACCGACAGCACTACCCAGGCCCGTGAGCAGCAAGCGATGACCGTACTGCGTAACCGCAAATACGACGAAGAGCTGCAAACCTGGCTGCGTCAGATCCGTGACGAAGCATACGTAGAGATCAAACTCCCTGGTGCAGACCAGGCAGCGCAGTGAAACCCAAGCGTTTCGCGCTGACACCCGGCGAACCGGCCGGCATAGGTCCCGACCTGTGCCTGCTGCTCGCCTCGCAAGCCCAGCCACATCCCCTGATTGCCATTACCAGTCGCGACCTGCTCCTTGAGCGGGCCGCGCAGCTGGGCGTGGTTGTCGATCTGCTGCCGGTAACGCCGGACAGCTGGCCGAATGTTCCAGCACCCGCCAACAGCCTGTATGTCTGGGATACCCCGCTCAATGCACCGGTCACCGCTGGGCAACTGAACAAGGCCAATGCGGCTTTCGTTCTGGAAACCTTGACCCGTGCGGGCCAAGGCTGCCTCGACGGGCATTTCGCTGGCATGATCACCGCCCCTGTGCACAAGGGCGTGATCAATGAGTCCGGGATTGCCTTCTCCGGGCACACCGAATTTCTCGCTGACCTGACCCATACCGCGCAAGTGGTCATGATGCTCGCCACCCGCGGCTTGCGCGTGGCACTGGTCACCACTCACCTGCCCCTTCGCGAAATTGCCGATGCAATCACGCCGGAGCGTCTGGAACGGGTCACACGCATTCTGTACACAGACCTGCAACAAAAGTTCGGCATCGCCCAGCCACGCATCCTGGTCTGCGGGCTAAACCCGCACGCCGGTGAAGGCGGACACCTGGGCCATGAAGAAATCGACATCATCGAACCTACATTAGAGCGCCTGCGCGGCGAGGGCATGGACCTTCGCGGCCCCCTCCCCGCCGACACTCTGTTTACCCCCAAATATCTGGAGCACTGCGATGCGGTGCTGGCGATGTACCACGACCAGGGCCTGCCTGTGCTGAAATACAAAGGCTTCGGCGCGGCAGTCAACGTGACCCTGGGCTTGCCGATCATCCGCACGTCGGTCGACCACGGCACTGCCCTGGATCTGGCCGGCAGCGGCAACATCGACACCGGCAGCCTGCAAGTCGCCCTGGAAACCGCCTACCAGATGGCCGAGACCCGTTTATGACCGAGCATTACCAACACCGGGCGCGCAAGCGTTTTGGCCAGAACTTCCTGCACGATGCCGGCGTTATCGACCGCATCCTGCGCTCCATCCATGCCAAGCCTGAGGACCGCCTGCTGGAAATCGGCCCGGGCCAGGGTGCACTGACCCAAGGCCTGCTGGGCAGCGGCGCACAACTGGACGTGGTGGAGCTGGACAAAGACCTGATCCCGATCCTCAATCAGCAGTTCGCTGGCAAGAGCAACTTCAACCTGCATCAGGGTGACGCACTGAAGTTTGACTTCAACAGCCTGAACGCAGCTCCGGGTAGCCTTCGGGTCGTCGGCAACCTGCCGTACAACATCTCTACGCCGCTGATTTTTCACTTGCTGCACAACGCCAGCCTGATTCGCGACATGCACTTCATGCTGCAAAAGGAAGTGGTCCAGCGTATGGCGGCAGGTCCTGGCGGCGGTGACTGGGGCCGTCTGTCGATCATGGTTCAGTATCATTGCCGGGTCGAGCATCTGTTCAACGTCGGGCCCGGCGCGTTCAATCCGCCACCGAAAGTCGATTCGGCCATCGTGCGCCTGGTGCCTCACGCGGTGCTGCCGCACCCTGCCAAGGATCACAAGCTGCTGGAGCGTGTTGTGCGCGAAGCCTTCAACCAGCGCCGCAAGACCCTGCGCAATACCCTCAAGCTGCTTTTGAGCAACGACGAAATCAGCGCCGCCGGTGTCGACGGCAGCCTTCGTCCAGAGCAGCTTGACCTCGCCGCCTTCGTGCGCCTGGCCGACAAGCTCAGCGAACAAGTCCTGCCATCCCCCGTCGTCGACTGACAGGCGACGAACGTTATCGGGTAGGACACCAGCGCCCATGTCTGGTTTACTACCCGATACTTGGCCTAGACTGAGTTCAATCAGTTACGCCCCGCGTCCCGCTTCGTTTTTAAGGCCTCTTGCATGTCCGATCCTCGTTATCAGGTCGACGTCAGCGTCGTCACCCGCTATCTGGCAGAACAATCGCAACCCGAGCAGAACCGCTTTGCCTTCGCCTACACCATCACCGTGCAGAACAACGGCGAGTTACCGGCCAAGTTGCTGTCACGGCACTGGGTCATCACCGATGGCGACGGGCATGTCGAAGAGGTTCGCGGTGCGGGCGTTGTCGGCCAACAACCGCTGATCGAACCGGGCAAGAGCCATACCTACAGCAGCGGCACCGTCATGACCTCCAAAGTCGGCACGATGCAGGGCACTTATGAAATGATCGCCGACGACGGCAAACACTTCGACGCCGTCATCGCGCCCTTCCGCCTGGCGGTGCCCGGAGCCCTGCACTGATGGCAACGTATGCCGTCGGTGACCTTCAAGGCTGCCTTGAGCCACTGCAATGCCTGCTCGAACAAGTCGCTTTCGACCCTGCAAAGGATCGTCTGTGGCTGGTGGGCGACCTGGTCAACCGTGGCCCGCAGTCGCTGGCAACCTTGCGTTTTCTCTATAGCATCCGCGAATCGCTGGTGTGCGTGCTCGGCAACCATGACCTGCATTTGCTGGCAGCCGGGCAGAACATCGAACGCCTGAAGAAAGCCGACACCCTGCGCGAGATCCTCCAGGCACCAGATGCTGCGGAGCTGCTGGAGTGGGTGCGCGAGCAAAAGCTCATGCACTATGACGAACAGCGCAACATTGCCCTGGTCCATGCCGGCATTCCGCCACAGTGGTCGCTGCGCAAAGCCTTGAAATGCGCTGCCGAAGTTGAAGAAGCCCTGCGCGACGACAACCGTTTCCCGGCCTACCTTGACGGCATGTACGGCAACGATCCGGTGAAATGGGACAACGACCTCAAAGGCGTGACCCGCCTGCGCGTGATCACCAACTATTTCACCCGCATGCGTTTTTGTACCAGCGAGGGCAAACTCGACCTCAAGGGCAAAGAAGGCATCGACACCGCGCCGCCGGGCTATGCACCGTGGTTCAAGCACAGGGAGCGCAGGACCAAGGACGTGAAGATTATCTTCGGCCATTGGGCGGCGCTCGAAGGCCAGTGTGACGAGCCAGACGTCTTCGCGCTCGACACCGGGTGTGTCTGGGGCGGCTCCATGACCCTGATGAACGTCGACACCGGTGAACGCCTACTGTGCAAATGCGACGAACATGGCCACACCTTACCGCCAGTCACTCCCACCATTCCCGAACAACCGTCAGCCAGCGCCCAGCGCTAGACTGCGCTTTCAGCCGAGCCACAGGAGCCCGCCATGAGCGAATTCAAACGCATCCCCCCAGAACAGGCACAGGCCCTGCGCGAACAAGGCGCAGTGGTGGTCGATGTTCGCGACCCGCAAACCTATGCCGCGCTGCACATCGCCGGCTCGAAGCACCTGGACAACGTTTCCATCTCGGATTTCATCCGTGCCGCCGATCTTGACGCGCCTACGGTCGTGGTCTGCTATCACGGAAACTCCAGCCAGAGTGCCGCCGCTTACCTGATCAGCCAGGGCTTTTCCGACGTGTACAGCATGGATGGCGGTTTTGAGCTGTGGCGTACGACTTATCCCGCGGAAACGGCGCAAGGCACTTCCGAATAATATTTTTGTAACGCGCAAGCCCCGGCCCCCGCGGGCTCGCGCAGTGGCAGACGAACGGTCCGCCACAACTAATTACGTATCTCGCCTTTACCTCCCGAATAAGCAACTATCCTTAAGCGCAGGCCATCCAAAACAGGGGAGAGCCGGTACACCGGCGCGCGGGTCATCGGGAGTAGCTTTCGGGGTAGTCAGCTTCGAAAGAGTTCTGGGGGGTAAACAGCGACTGCATATCCGGTTGCTGCCAGCATCGACTGAATGATCCGGCGTCGGCTCCACGTATCGAGCGAGGTGACGTCATGAGTATCTTTAGCCACTTCCAACAACGCTTCGAGTCCACACGCCAGGAAGAACTCTCGCTGCAAGAGTATCTTGAGCTGTGCAAACAGGACCGCAGCGCCTACGCCTCCGCCGCCGAGCGACTATTGCTGGCCATCGGAGAACCGGAGCTGCTCGACACCTCGACCAACTCGAGGCTGTCGCGAATCTTCTCCAACAAGGTGATCCGCCGCTATCCGGCCTTTGAAGACTTCCACGGGATGGAAGAATGCATTGACCAGATCGTGTCGTATTTCCGCCACGCCGCTCAGGGCCTGGAAGAGAAGAAACAAATCCTCTATCTGCTCGGCCCCGTCGGTGGCGGTAAATCGTCCCTGGCCGAGAAGCTGAAACAGCTGATCGAAAAAGTGCCCTTCTATGCCATCAAGGGCTCGCCGGTATTCGAGTCGCCGCTGGGTCTGTTCAACGCCACTGAAGATGGCGCGATCCTCGAGGAAGACTTCGGCATTCCACGGCGCTACCTCAACACCATCATGTCGCCATGGGCCACCAAGCGCTTGGCCGAATTCGGCGGCGATATCAGCCAGTTCCGCGTGGTGAAACTCTATCCGTCGATCCTCAACCAGATCGCGGTGGCCAAAACCGAACCGGGCGATGAAAACAACCAGGACATTTCGGCGCTGGTGGGCAAGGTCGATATCCGTAAACTGGAGGAATACCCACAGAACGACGCCGATGCCTACAGCTATTCAGGCGCTCTGTGCCGGGCCAACCAGGGCCTGATGGAATTCGTCGAAATGTTCAAGGCGCCAATCAAGGTGCTGCACCCATTGCTGACCGCCACTCAGGAAGGCAACTACAACAGTACCGAAGGCCTCGGTGCGATTCCGTTTACCGGGATCCTGCTGGCCCACTCCAACGAATCGGAATGGCACACCTTCCGCAACAACAAGAACAACGAAGCCTTCATCGACCGGATCTATATCGTCAAAGTGCCGTACTGCCTGCGGGTCAGCGACGAGGTGAAGATCTACGACAAGCTTCTGTTCAACAGCTCCCTGGCCAAGGCCCATTGCGCGCCCGACACCCTGAAGATGCTCGCCCAGTTCACCGTACTGTCACGCCTCAAGGAGCCGGAAAACTCCAACATCTACTCCAAGATGCGCGTGTATGACGGAGAGAACCTCAAGGACACGGATCCAAAAGCCAAGTCGATCCAGGAATACCGCGACAACGCCGGTGTCGACGAAGGCATGAACGGTCTGTCGACCCGGTTTGCGTTCAAGATCCTGTCCAAGGTCTTCAACTTTGATCCGCACGAAATCGCCGCTAACCCGGTGCATTTGCTCTACGTGCTGGAACAACAGATCGAGCAGGAACAATTCCAGGCCGAGACCCGCGAACGCTATCTGCGCTTCCTCAAGGAGTACTTGGCACCGCGTTATATCGAATTCATCGGCAAGGAGATCCAGACCGCCTACCTCGAGTCTTACAGTGAGTACGGCCAGAACATCTTCGATCGCTACGTGCTGTACGCCGACTTCTGGATCCAGGACCAGGAATACCGAGACCCGGAAACCGGCGAAATCCTCAACCGCGTCGCGCTGAACGAAGAGCTTGAGAAAATCGAAAAACCGGCTGGCATCAGCAATCCGAAGGATTTCCGCAACGAAATCGTCAACTTCGTCTTGCGCGCCCGGGCCAACAACAATGGCAAGAACCCGACCTGGCTCAGCTACGAAAAACTGCGGGTGGTCATCGAGAAGAAAATGTTCTCCAACACCGAAGACCTCCTGCCGGTCATCAGCTTCAATGCCAAGGCCAGCAAAGAGGACCAGCAGAAGCACAACGACTTCGTCACACGGATGGTCGAGCGGGGCTACACCGACAAACAGGTACGACTGCTGTCCGAGTGGTACCTGCGGGTCAGAAAATCACAATAACCCGCTGCCGGTCAGACCGGTTGTCGTCAGCCAGAGACCTGTGTGCGCTTTTTCTGTTACACAGGCCTCTGAAGGTGTTCGAAAGTCGCAAGCGCAGGTTCAGGCAGCATCCAAAGCGCTTGGGGGAGCGTGAACATCCCTTGGCACTCGGCACGATGCTGCATAACCGCTCGCCCCTTTCAGGACAGCTTCTAAGGAGCAGTCATGAGCTATGTGATCGACCGACGTCTCAATGGCAAGAACAAGAGCACGGTGAACCGTCAGCGGTTTCTGCGGCGTTATCGTGATCACATCAAGAAGGCCGTCGAAGAGGCGGTCAGCCGGCGTTCCATTACCGATATGGAACACGGCGAACAGATCAGCATCCCCGGCCGCGACATCGACGAGCCGGTGCTTCACCACGGACGTGGTGGCAAGCAGACGGTCGTGCACCCTGGTAACAAGGAGTTCACCAGCGGCGAACACATCGCCCGTCCACCAGGCGGTGGTGGTGGCAGAGGCCCGGGCAAGGCTGGCAATTCGGGCGAAGGGATGGACGAGTTTGTCTTCCAGATCACCCAGGAGGAGTTTCTCGAATTCATGTTCGAGGACCTCGAACTGCCGAACCTGGTCAAGCGCAACCTGACCGGCACCGACACCTTCAAGACTGTGCGCGCGGGTATCAGCAACGAAGGTAACCCGTCGCGAATCAACATCATCCGTACCCTGCGCTCGGCCCATGCCCGGCGAATCGCCCTGTCTGGCAGCAGCCGGGCAAAATTGCGTGAAGCCAAAGAGGAACTGCTGCGACTCAAGCGGGATGAACCGGATAACTTCGGCGATATTCAGGAGATCGAAGCAGAAATCGAAAAACTCAGCGCGCGCATCCATCGCGTGCCCTTTCTCGACACTTTCGACCTCAAGTACAACCTGCTGATCAAGCAGCCCAACCCAAGCTCCAAAGCAGTGATGTTCTGCCTGATGGACGTGTCCGGTTCCATGACCCAGGCGACCAAGGACATCGCCAAGCGCTTTTTCATCCTGCTGTACCTGTTTCTCAAGCGTAACTACGACAAAATCGATGTCGTGTTCATCCGCCACCACACCAGCGCCCGCGAAGTGGATGAGGAAGAGTTCTTCTACTCCCGGGAAACCGGAGGCACCATCGTCTCCAGCGCGTTGAAACTGATGCAGGAGATCATGGCCGAGCGTTATCCGAGCAATGAGTGGAACATCTATGCGGCCCAAGCGTCAGACGGCGACAACTGGAACGACGACTCGCCGATTTGCCGCGACATTCTGATCAACCAGATCATGCCGTTCGTGCAGTACTACACTTACGTTGAGATTACCCCGCGCGAACACCAGGCGCTGTGGTTCGAGTACGAACGCATTGCCGAAGCCTTCTCTGACACTTTTGCCCAGCAGCAACTGGTCTCGGCCGGGGATATCTACCCGGTCTTCCGTGAACTCTTCCAGCGCAGGTTAGTGACATGACCGCCAAAGAGCAGAAGCGCCAACCCATTTCCACCGGCTCCGAATGGACATTCGAGCTGATCCAGGCCTACGACAAAGAAATCAGTCGCCTGGCGGCTCGTTACGCCTTGGATACCTACCCCAACCAGATCGAAGTGATCACCGCCGAGCAGATGATGGACGCCTACGCCTCCGTCGGCATGCCGCTGGGTTACCACCATTGGTCCTATGGCAAACACTTCCTCAGCACCGAGAAGTCCTACAGCCGCGGGCAGATGGGGCTGGCCTACGAGATTGTGATCAACTCGGACCCGTGCATCGCGTACCTGATGGAAGAAAACACCATCTGCATGCAGGCCCTGGTGGTCGCTCACGCCTGCTACGGCCACAACAGCTTCTTCAAGGGCAATTACCTGTTCCGCACCTGGACCGACGCCAGTTCGATCATCGATTACCTGGTTTTCGCCAAGCAGTACATCATGCAATGCGAAGAGCGCCACGGCATTGACGCCGTGGAAGACCTGCTGGATTCCTGCCACGCGCTGATGAACTACGGGGTCGATCGCTACAAACGCCCGTATCCGATCTCGGCTGAAGAAGAACGCCGTCGGCAGAAGGATCGGGAAGAGCACTTGCAGAAACAGATCAACGATCTGTGGCGGACCATTCCCAAAGGCGCGGACAAATACAGCGACAAGGACAACGCACGCTTCCCCGCCGAACCCCAGGAAAATATCCTGTACTTCATCGAAAAACATGCGCCGTTGCTGGAACCCTGGCAGCGGGAGATCGTGCGGATCGTGCGCAAGATCGCCCAGTATTTCTACCCGCAACGCCAGACCCAGGTCATGAACGAAGGCTGGGCCACGTTCTGGCACTACACGCTGATGAACGATCTGTATGACGAAGGTCTCGTCACCGACGGCTTCATGATGGAGTTTCTGACGTCCCATACCAGCGTGGTCTATCAACCCGGCTTCGACAGCCCCTACTACAACGGCATCAACCCCTACACCCTGGGCTTTGCCATGTACCGGGACATCCGCCGCATGTGCGAACACCCTACCGAAGAGGACTACCGCTGGTTCCCTGAGATTGCCGGCACCGACTGGCTGTCGAGCATCAAGTTCGCCATGAGCAGCTTCAAGGATGAGAGCTTCATACTGCAGTACCTGTCACCCCAGGTGATCCGCGACCTGAAGTTGTTCAGCATTCTCGATGATGACCAAAAGGACGACCTGCTGGTCCCAGCGATTCACGACGAAGGGGGCTACCGCATCATTCGCGAAACCCTGGCCGCACAGTACAACTTGGGAAATCGCGAGCCCAACATTCAGATCTACAGCATCGACCGGCGCGGCGACCGCTCCCTGACCTTGCGCCACCAGCAACACGACCGCAAACCGCTGGGCGAGTCCACCGAGGAAGTGCTCAAGCACCTGCATCGGCTGTGGGGCTTCGACATTCACCTGGAAACGCTGCAGGGCGACCAGGTCATGAAAGTTCACCATGTTCCGCCCAGAAGCGAGCACAGCGAGGGGGATTACGGCCGGCTGGACCTGGCCGTCATTCATCTTTGATCCTGTTTCTGCCTCCGGAAGTTCGACGCAAAGGTTATTCTGTCGAGCTAACGGAGGTTTTTTATGCAGATTTATAAAGTCGGCGGCGCGGTACGCGATCGCCTGCTGGGCAAGCCTGTCACCGATATCGACTGGGTCGTGGTCGGCGCCACCACCGAAGAAATGCTCGCCCAGGGCTATCGCCCGGTGGGTGCTGACTTCCCGGTATTTCTTCATCCCAAGAGCGGTGAGGAATACGCCCTCGCCCGTACTGAACGCAAAAGCGGACGTGGTTACGGCGGCTTCACCTTTCACGCCAGCCCCGAAGTCACCCTCGAAGAAGACCTGATCCGTCGCGACCTGACGATCAACGCCATGGCCGAAGACGCTCAGCAGAAGCTGACCGATCCTTACCACGGCCAGCGCGATCTCGAAGCTCGAGTGCTTCGTCACGTTTCCCCCGCGTTCGCCGAAGATCCGCTCCGTGTTCTGCGCGTTGCCCGCTTCGCAGCGCGTTACGCCGGGCTGGGTTTCACCGTTGCGCCTGAAACACTGGAGCTCATGCGTCAGCTCAGCGAGTCAGGCGAACTGGAGGCGCTGACTGCCGAACGCAGCTGGAAAGAGATTTCCCGCGCACTGATGGAAGATCAGCCGCAGGTGTTCGTCGAGGTTCTGCGTGAATGCGGTGCGCTCAAGGTGCTGATGCCGGAAGTCGACGCCTTGTTCGGCGTGCCACAACCGGAAGTCCATCACCCGGAAATCGACACGGGGGTGCACACCCTGAGCGTGCTTGAGCAAGCGGCGCTGCATAAACAACCGCTGACCGTGCGCTGGGCGTGCCTGCTGCATGACTTGGGCAAAGGTCTGACGCCCGAAGAAGAATGGCCACGCCACATTGCCCATGAGCACACGGGCCTGAAGCTGATCAAAGCGGTGAATGAACGGTTCAAGGCACCGAAGGATTGTCAGGAACTGGCATCGCTGGTGGGCCAATATCACACTCACGGCCACCGCGCCCTGGAGTTGAAACCTTCGACGTTGCTGGAGTTACTGCAGAGTTTTGACGTTTACCGTCGGCCGCAGCGGTTTGAAGAGTTCATTGCCGCGTGCGAAATGGACGCCCGTGGCCGCAAAGGGCTGGAGCAGAGAAGTTATCCACAGGCGGATTATTTGCGCGGGGCGGCGACTGCAGCACGGAGCGTGGCGGTTCAGCCGTTGCTGGAGCAGGGATTCAAGGGGCCGGAGTTGGGCGAGGCGATCAAGCGTGAGCGGCTAAAAGTGCTGAAGGCCTACAAAGAGGCGGCGTCTGCCTGAAAAGCTTCGTCGGATCGCCGCCCGGGGCAAGCCCGCTCCCACAGGTTTAGTGTAAATCCCTGTGGGAGCGGGCTTGCCCGCGATTACATCAGTCAGATCACAGCAAATTCGAAGGTGTCAGCTGCTCACCGCGCCACTCGAACGCCACCGGCGCCAACACCTGATCAATCTGCGCCTCGCCCCACAACGTCGCGAAACTTTTGCCTACGCCCGGATGCACACGATCCGGCGCAATCAGCGACAACGGCCACAAAACAAAGGCGTTTTTCAGAATCTCTGCCCGGGGCAGGATCAATCCGTCGAAATTACCCACCAGATCGCCAAACAGCAGCACGTCGATATCCAGCGGCAAGCCCCTGCGGTCGGGCGCATAACGGCCATTATCCGCTTCGATGAACTTCAATCGACGGTCCAGCTCCATCAGCGGCAAATCGGTGTAAGCCGAGACCACGAAATTGAAGAACGGGCCGCTCTTGATCCCCACTGGCTGGCTTTCGAACACCGCCGAGCAACGGATATCCACGAGGAAACCCGCCAGGGCTTCGAGGCCAGCCTGCAAATGGGTTTCGCGCTCGATATTGCTACCGAGCCCGAGATACACCTGAGTCAGCGACATCCGCGCTCGATCTCCACGCCCACACCACCGGTGGCCGCCGGGACGGCGCCAGGCTTGGTCAGCTTGAGGCGCATCCAGGTGATCTTGAATTCGCTCATCAACACTTCAACCAGACGCTCGGCAAAGGTCTCGACCAGTTGGAACTGCGCCTGCTCGGCAAAGGCCTGGATGCGCGACGAAACGCTCGCGTAGTCGAGGGCCAAGGTCAGGTCATCCCCTGCAGCGGCCGGGCGATTGTCCCAAGCGAAGCTCAGATCAAGTCTCAGGCACTGTCGGATGCCTCGTTCCCAGTCGTAGGCACCAATCACGGTGTCGACTTCCAGGCCCTCGATAAACACTCTGTCCAAGCACTTTTCTCCGCTGCACGACAAGGGCGCAATGCGCCGTTAGAATCAGGGCGTCCTCGCCCGGAATAGTTAGCATGTTTTGGTTACTGGCGACCCTCGCCTACCTGCTCGGCTCTCTGTCCTTCGCCATTTTGCTCAGCCGCCTGACGGGTAACCCCGATCCGCGAATGAGTGGCTCGGGCAATGCTGGCGCTACCAACATGCTGCGCCTGGCCGGCAAGAAACTCGCAATCCTGACCTTGATCGGCGACCTCTGCAAAGGCCTGCTGCCGGTGCTGATCGCCGGTGTTGCGGGCCTTTCGCTGCAAGAACAGGCCTGGATCGGCGTCTGTGCCGTCATCGGCCACCTGTTCCCGCTATACTTTCGCTTTCGCGGTGGCAAGGGTGTCGCCACCGCGGCCGGAATGCTCCTTGGCCTGTATCCGCCTGCTGCATTGCTGGCGGTCTGCGCCTGGCTGCTGACGTTCTACCTGACCCGCACCAGCTCACTCGCCGCACTGATCGCCACGCCGCTGACCCTGCCGCTGCTGGCCTGGCAAGAACCGGCGGCATTGCTGCCCATGAGTGCACTCACGGGGCTGATCGTCTGGCGCCATCGGGGCAATCTACGCGACCTGTTTGCCGGGCGCGAACGGCATTTTTAATTACCGGGCATGAGCACCGCTCATCAAAGCGCCGACAATTGCTCCATCGGCCAGCGCGCCTGCACGCTGATCGCCAGGCTTTCGTGCTGACCGGCCTGCAAGCGCTGGCAACCGGCAAACGCAATCATCGCGCCATTGTCGGTGCAGAACTCCGGCCGGGCATAAAACACATCGCCCTTCATGTCGCCGAGCATTTTTTCCAGGGAAGTGCGCAGTGCCTTGTTGGCGCTGACGCCCCCAGCGATCACCAGACGCTTCATGCCCGCCTGTTTCAGGGCGCGCTTGCACTTGATGGTCAAAGTCTCCACCACGGCCTGCTGGAACGCCAGCGAGATGTCGCAACGGGCTTGCTCGCTGTCGTCCCCGGCGCTGACGCTCTGCTGCCAGGTGTTCAGGGCGAAGGTTTTCAAGCCACTGAAGCTGAAGGCCAGGCCCGGGCGGTCGCACATCGGACGCGGAAAGGTGAAACGTCCTGAAACGCCCCGCTCTGCCAGTTTGGCGATTTCCGGACCGCCCGGATAATTGAGGCCCATCATCTTCGCCGTCTTGTCGAACGCTTCGCCGGCGGCATCGTCGAGGGTCTCGCCCAACAGCGTGTAGTGGCCGATCCCGTCGACCTGAACGAGCTGCGTATGACCACCCGACACCAACAAAGCGACGAACGGAAATTGTGGCGGTTGCGGCTCCAGCATCGGCGCCAGCAAATGGCCTTCCATGTGGTGCACACCGAGGGCCGGAATGCCCCAGGCAAACGCCAGCGCCTGGGCGCAGGAGGCGCCCACCAGCAAGGCACCGACCAGGCCGGGACCTGCGGTATAAGCGATGGCGTCGATCTCGGTCGGCACACAGTCCGCTTCAGCCAACACCTGACGAATCAAGGGCAGCATGCGCTTGACGTGGTCGCGCGAGGCCAGCTCCGGCACCACCCCGCCATAGGCGCGATGCAGGTCGATCTGACTGAACAGAGCGTCGGCCAGCAGGCCGCGCTCACTGTCATATAATGCGACACCGGTTTCGTCGCAGGAGGTTTCTAATCCCAGTACTAGCATGGGTTTGCGCCTTGTTTAGGCTGAATTCGAAGGCGCGCATAATAGTCGCCATGGGATGCCCCGACTAGCGGTTTTCGATCAGAGGCTTTGCATTCCGGTCGATGAGGAGTTAACATCCGCAACCCTTAAAAACCGACGTCTTCAAGTGCTCTTTTGCCGCGAGGATGTTGACCCCGGTAATGAATGAAGGTAGCTCTGGATGCCAGCCGTCAAAGTAAAAGAGAACGAACCCTTCGACGTAGCTCTGCGTCGAATCAATAGCTCCTGAGAAAAAGCCGGAGAACTGGCTGAAGATCGTAT
>NZ_JBIWAF010000032.1:0-52393 GCF_044759925.1 Pseudomonas sp. NPDC099000 | reverse complement strand
GCCACAGTTACAACGGTTACCACTCACCTGTAGCAGCGGAAAAGCTGGCGGCGTGAGAACCGAAAAAAATGTCCAAAATTACTGGACCAGTTCAGGCTCACTCCTACAGGGGGATTGCGGTGTGGAGTAAATCGCGGGCAACAAAAAGGCCCCCGTTCAGGGAGCCTTGTTGTTCAGCGAGTCGACTTACATGTTCGGGTAAGTCGGGCCGCCAGCACCTTCCGGCGCCACCCACGTGATGTTCTGTGCAGGGTCCTTGATGTCGCAGGTCTTGCAGTGAACGCAGTTCTGGGCGTTGATCTGGAAGCGCTTCTCGCCGTCTTCCTTGGTCACCACTTCGTATACGCCGGCCGGGCAGTAACGCTGGGCAGGCTCATCGTACAGCGGCAGGTTCTTGGCGATCGGAATGCTCGGGTCGGTCAGCTTCAGGTGGCACGGCTGCTCTTCTTCATGGTTGGTACCGGAGATGAACACCGAGCTGAGTTTGTCGAAGCTGATCTTGCCGTCCGGTTTCGGGTAATCGATCTTCTTGCAGTCGGCCGCAAGCTTGAGGCACGCGTAGTCCGGCTTGGTGTCGTGCAAGGTGAACGGCAGTTTGCCGCCGAAGATGTTCTGGTCGAGCCAGTTGAAACCGCCGCCGACGATGGCGCCGAACTTGTGGATCGCCGGGCCGAAGTTGCGGCTGGCGAACAGTTCGTCGTAGAGCCAGCTTTTCTTGAACGCGTCGACGTAAGTGGTCAGCTCTTCGGTGCCGTCTTTTTCGGCGAACAGCGCCTCGGCCACGGATTCAGCGGCGAGCATGCCGGACTTCATGGCGGTGTGGCTGCCTTTGATCTTGGCGAAGTTCAGGGTGCCGAGGTCGCAACCGATCAGCGCGCCGCCCTTGAAGACCATTTTCGGCAGCGAGTTCAAGCCGCCTTTGCTGATGGCACGGGCGCCGTAGCTGATGCGCTTGCCGCCTTCCAGGTACTGCTTAAGCACCGGGTGATGCTTGAGGCGCTGGAACTCGTCGAATGGCGACAGGTACGTGTTGCTGTAAGACAGATCGACGATCAGACCGACGACCACCTGGTTGTTTTCCAGATGATAGAGGAACGAGCCACCGGTGTTTTCGGTGCCCATGATGTCCATCGGCCAACCGGCGGTGTGGACCACCAGGCCTGGCTGATGCTTGGCCGGATCGACTTCCCAGATTTCTTTCAGGCCGATGCCGTAGTGCTGGGCGTCGGCTTCGCTGTCGAGGTTGAAGCGCTTGATCAGCTGCTTGCCGATGTGGCCACGGCAACCTTCGGCGAACAGCGTGTACTTGCCGCGCAGTTCCATGCCTGGGGTGTACAGGCCTTCTTTCGGATTGCCTTCGCGGTCGACGCCCAGGTCGCCGGTAATGATCCCGCGAACCACGCCGTTCTCGTCGAACAGCGCTTCCTGAGCGGCGAAGCCCGGGTAGATTTCTACGCCCAGGTTCTCGGCCTGCTGGGCCAGCCAGCGGCACAGGTTGCCCAGGGAGATGATGTAGTTGCCATCGTTGTGCATGGTCTTGGGCACAAAGAAGTCAGGAATTTTTTGCGCGCTGTCGGCGTTCTTGAGGACGAAAATGTCATCGCGGGTCACCGGCGTGTTCAGCGGCGCGCCGAGTTCTTTCCAGTCCGGGAACAATTCGTTCAGGGCGCGTGGTTCAAAGATCGCGCCGGACAGAATGTGTGCACCGACCTCGGAGCCTTTTTCGACCACGCAGACGCTGATTTCCTTGCCGGCTTCAGCAGCCTTCTGCTTCAAGCGGCAGGCGGCGGAAAGACCCGCGGGGCCGGCACCGACGATGACCACGTCGAATTCCATGTATTCGCGTTCCACAGGCTATCTCCTACTCAAGGCTCAACAGTTTTTTTTCTAATTGGAGGTTTGGTGTCGCATCCATGAATCCCTGCGCAATGCAGGAAGAGGACAATCGATGAGCCACCTTTCTCTCTGGGTGGCGCATTATATCTACACCACTCCTAGCGTCCAATACAAACGTTTGTTTGAATGGGCTCAAAGCCAGAGAAATCAAAGTCACGCGGCTTATGAACGGCTATTTTGCCGTATTGACCGGAATAGGCGTTCCGGTCAAGATACGGTCGGTTTTGCGCTCGCCGTAGGCTGACTGTTGGTATCAAGAGCACCTCTAAAGACAGGGCGATGGCAGTACAAGGTGATTTGCTGCGCAGGTTTGGCGCGCAGTTTACATGCCGCGATAATGAATGACTCGTCGGTCACCACTGACGAACGGTCATCCACCTCGTGAGCAAGGTTCACTCGATACACCTGCCAGCGTTTTTAGAGGTGCCCTTGCGCCGATGAGCATCAAACCGCCAGGTTCGCCTAGGCGACTTTCTTTTCACCGGAGAGTAACGAGGAATCCATGAAGGTTCTTGTAGCTGTCAAACGCGTTGTGGATTACAACGTCAAGGTTCGCGTCAAGGCGGACAATTCCGGCGTCGACCTCGCCAACGTCAAGATGTCGATGAACCCGTTCTGCGAAATCGCAGTGGAAGAAGCCGTACGCCTGAAAGAGAAAGGTGTTGCGACTGAAATCGTCGTCGTCTCCATCGGCCCGACCACCGCTCAAGAGCAACTGCGCACCGCGCTGGCTCTGGGTGCTGACCGCGCCATCCTCGTCGAATCCGCTGAAGACCTGACTTCGCTGGCCGTTGCCAAGCTGCTCAAGGCTGTTGTTGACAAGGAACAGCCTCAGCTGGTGATCCTTGGCAAACAAGCTATCGACAGCGACAACAACCAGACTGGCCAGATGCTCGCTGCATTGAGCGGCTACGGTCAGGGCACCTTCGCTTCGAAAGTCGAAGTGTCCGGCGACACCGTTGCCGTGACCCGCGAAATCGACGGCGGCGCGCAGACGGTTTCCCTGAAACTGCCGGCCATCGTCACCACCGACCTGCGTTTGAACGAGCCGCGTTACGCGTCCCTGCCAAACATCATGAAAGCCAAGAAGAAGCCTCTCGAAGTGCTGACTCCGGACGCTTTGGGCGTTTCCACCGCCTCCACCAACAAGACCGTGAAAGTCGAAGCGCCGGCTGCACGCAGCGCGGGTATCAAGGTCAAGTCGGTGGCTGAACTGGTCGAGAAACTGAAAAACGAAGCGAAGGTAATCTAAATGACTATCTTGGTTATTGCTGAACACGACAATAAAGTAGTGGCCCCGGCCACACTGAACACCGTGGCTGCTGCCGCCAAAATCGGCGGTGACATCCACATTCTGGTAGCTGGTCAAGGCGTTGGCGCCGTGGCTGAAGCCGCTGCGAAAATCGCTGGCGTGGCTAAAGTGCTGGTGGCCGACAACGCCGCCTACGCTCACCAGTTGCCGGAAAACGTCGCGCCGCTGGTTGCAGAGTTGGGCAAGGGCTACAGCCACATCCTGGCTGCCGCAACTTCCAACGGCAAAAACATCCTGCCGCGCGTTGCCGCTCAGTTGGACGTTGACCAGATCTCCGAGATCATCTCGGTCGAAAGCGCTGACACGTTCAAGCGCCCGATCTACGCCGGTAACGCCATCGCGACCGTTCAATCGAACGCTGCCGTCAAAGTGATCACTGTGCGTGCTACCGGTTTCGACCCGGTGGCTGCTGAAGGTGGTTCGGCGTCGGTTGAAGCCGTTGCTGCTGCCCATGATGCTGGCACTTCCAGCTTCGTTGGCGAAGAACTGGCCAAGTCCGATCGTCCGGAACTGACCGCTGCCAAGATCGTCGTTTCCGGCGGCCGCGGCATGCAGAACGGCGACAACTTCAAACACCTGTACGCCCTGGCCGACAAGCTGGGCGCTGCCGTCGGTGCTTCCCGCGCCGCGGTCGACGCAGGTTTCGTACCCAACGACATGCAGGTCGGTCAGACCGGCAAGATCGTTGCTCCACAGCTGTACATCGCCGTTGGTATCTCCGGCGCGATCCAGCACCTGGCCGGCATGAAAGACTCCAAAGTGATCGTTGCGATCAACAAGGACGAAGAAGCGCCGATCTTCCAGGTGGCCGATTATGGCCTGGTGGCAGACCTGTTCGAAGCTATCCCCGAGTTTGAGAAGCTGGTCTAATCCAGTCGCTTGACTTATAAAGAGCCCGACCTTTTGGTCGGGTTTTTTTTTGTTCCGGATTTGAGTGGAGAGTGTCGCCATGGATTTGCGCCGCGTGGGTGGCTGGTCATTACTGCTGGGGCTGACGGTGCTGCCGGCGTTGACCGTGGCCGCAAGCAAGTGCGAGCGCCTGGTGGTGACCGGCAGCCCGGACGCGCCACCGTACCTGTGGCAAGACCCGCAAAACCCCAAGCACCTGATCGGCGCCAGTGCCGATCTGTTGCAACACGTGGCAGGGGAGTTGGGCATCAAGGTCGAACTGCTTTACGCCGGCAAGCGTGCCCAGGCACTGGACGAAGTACGCAGCGGGCGCATGGACATGCTGGCCGATGCGCCGTTGACCGTCAGCGAACTGGACACCCTGGATTACATCCATCCGCCGTTGCTGGAAAACGACTATTTGGTCTGGACCCGCAAAGACTCGGCATTGGTCTACAACCAGGCACAAGACCTTCACGGCCATTCAGGTGCCGTGTCGGAAAAGTCTCGAATGACCCAGGCATTCGGCATTTTCGCCGAGCAGCAATTGACCCTCGTGCGTACTCCGAACCTGACCCAGGCCTTTCAGAAATTGCTGCTGGGCGAGGTGGAATTTGTCCTCGCGGGACGCTACTCGGGCATGGCCGCCGCGCAAACCCTGAGCATGGCCAACGACCTGATCGCGCGTCCCCAACCGGTCGACAAACCCGGCCTGTTCCTCGCGGTTTCCCATAACTCCGCTTGCAACGATCCGTGGTTGCGCGGACAGCTGGCCAAAAAGATGACAGAATTGCCCGCGTCCGGACTGACGGAGGCCGTGCTGCAACGCAACATCGAGCGCTGGAAAGCGCAGCAACAGCAGCCACCGCAACAACCCGCCAGTACCCCAAAACAGTAGGGATTTTTAGTGAGTATTCGACCTCTTTTCGCTGCCCTGGCCGTTCTGGCTCTGGCGGGTTGTGCAGCCGATCCGGCGCCGAATGAACAAATACGCCTGACCGAGCAGGCGCTCGTACAAGCCAAAGCCGTAGGTGCCACTGTCGACGACGTACCAGAACTGAAACTGGCCGAAGACAAGTTTTCCCGTGCCCAGGGCGACATGACCGATCAGTCCTATAAGCATGCGCGCATGCGGGCCGAGCAGGCCGAACTGGACGCGCGTCTGGCCGAAGCCAAGGTGCTGACCCTCAAGAGCGAGGAGCAGCTGAATGTGCTCAATACCCGTATCACTCGTCTGCGCAAGCAACTGGGAGATGCCCAATGAACCTCAAGTCCAAAGCACTCGGCGGCTTGATCCTCGCAGGTTGCGCAAGCCTTTACGGCTGCGCCGGCCAACACAGCGAGACCGCGTTGCAGCAGGCCGGGGCTGACTTCCAGAAGGTCAAGGAAGACTCCAACGTGCTGCGAATCGCCCCCAAGGACGTGATCCGTGCGGGCGAATCCCTGGCCCGTGCTGATCGTCTTTCCAGCTATTGGGGCAGCGGCTCGGATGTGGTGCATTACGCCTACCTGAGCAAGCGCTACAGCGAAATCGCCCGTGAGCACACCAATCAGGTGCT
The DNA here is from genome assembly GCF_044759925.1 of Pseudomonas sp. NPDC099000. Taxonomy (NCBI): domain Bacteria; kingdom Pseudomonadati; phylum Pseudomonadota; class Gammaproteobacteria; order Pseudomonadales; family Pseudomonadaceae; genus Pseudomonas; species Pseudomonas sp. NPDC099000. The sequence goes on along the minus strand of NZ_JBIWAF010000032.1, from coordinate 46,738 downwards.
CAACGAAGAGCGCGCGGCGAAGCTCGAACTGGAACGTCAGCGCCTGCAACTGGCCTTGCGCGAGTCCAAGTTGCTCAGCGTGCAGCAGCAGGGCAAGTGGCTCGAAGAACAGATTGTCGCTCTGGCAACCACCCAGACCGACCGTGGTCTGGTGATGACGCTGGGCGACGTGCTGTTCGACACCGGCGAAGCGGAGCTGAAGAATTCGGCGAACCGCGTGGTGTTGAAGATTGTGCAGTTCCTGCAGCTTAATCCCAAGCGCGTGGTCCGCATCGAGGGTTATACCGACAGCACGGGCGGCAAGCATGACAATCTCAAGCTGTCCCGTGACCGTGCGCAATCAGTGGCGGACGTGCTGATGGACCTGGGTATCGACGACAAACGTATCAAAGTCGAAGGCTACGGCGATGAATACCCGGTGGACGTGAACGCTTCCGAGCGTGGTCGCGCACAGAACCGTCGGGTGGAAATTGTGTTCTCCGACGAAAAAGGCCAGCTCGGCGCTGCCCGCTAAGGGCTGCGTTACTGGAAAACCCGGCCTGCCCGTCAGCGCCGGGTTTTTTTGTGCCTGCCAATTGCCTCTCAAAACAGTACAGTTTTTGCTGACACTGGACTGTACGGTCGACTATTGTGGCAACTGTCCCCGTACACTTCTAAACTGTTCCGGTATTGTTTCACACAAGAATAAAATGCCCGTGAAATCGAGTGCTGCGTCATGACCAATCTCTTGCTCTACCAACGTATTGCTCAGCAACTGGCCGAAGACATCCGCCGTGGTGTCTATCAACCGGGGGAGCGCGTGCCTTCGGTGCGCAAGATGAGCTCGCAGCTTAACGTCAGCCATGCGACTGTTTTGCAGGCTTACGCCAATCTCGAGGATCAAGGACTGATCCGCGCCCGGCCGCAGTCGGGTTACTACGTGCACCAGACGCCTGCCCTGACGGCGCCAACGCCGGACATCGCCCGGGTCGAGCGACCCGGTCTGGTCACCCGCAGCAGCATCATTCAGCAGGTGCTGGTGGAGTCCCGTCGAGAGGGCGTTTTCCCCTTGGGCGCGGCGGTGCCGAGCGTCGATTACCTGCCGGTTCGCGCCTTGCATCAGCAATTGGCCAAGGTCACCCGTTTCCATAGCCCGCGTGCTTTCAGCTACATGTTCAGCCCCGGTTTTGAACCGTTGCGCCGACAGGTGGCGATTCGCATGCGTGATGCCGGCGTGGTGGTCGATCCGTCCGAAGTGGTGATCACCCACGGCTGTGTCGATGCATTGCAGATGTCTCTTCGCGTGCTGACCCGGCCGGGCGACCTGATCGCCGCCGAATCGCCGACTTATTATGGTTTGCTGCAACTGGCCGACCTGCTGGGCCTCAAAGTCATCGAGATCCCCAGCGACCCGGCGACCGGCATGAGCCTCGAAGCCCTGCAATTGGCGGCCAACCAGTGGTCGATCAAGGCGCTGGTACTGACCACGCGTCTGAGTAATCCACTGGGCGGCACCATGCCCGAAGAGCGGCAGAAACAACTGCTGCGCCTTGCATCGGATTTCGATATCCAGATCGTTGAAGACGATATCTACGGCGAGTTGATGTTTGAGCAAGGCCGGACCAAATCGCTCAAGGCCTACGACCGGCTGGATCGGGTGATCTATTGCTCAAGCTTCTCCAAGACCCTGTCACCAGGCGTGCGGATTGGCTGGATGATCGCCGGCAAATACCAGCAAGAGATTCAGCGTTTGCAGACGTTCAGCACGCATTCGGCGTGCAGCGTTACGCAAATGGGCATCGCCGCGTACCTGGAGAATGGCGGTTACGATCGTCATTTGCGCTACATTCGTCAGGAATACCGCAAGAATCTGAGCGCCTTCCAGTTGGCCGTGCAGCAGTATTTTCCGGAAGGCACGCAGATGACCCGGCCCACCGGCGGCTTCATTCTGTGGGTCAGTCTGCCGGGGCGGGTCAACACTCAGGAACTGCATGTGCGTGCGTTGCAACAGGGCATCAGTATCGCGCCGGGGCTGATTTTCAGTAACACCGAGCAGTTCAATCACTGCATTCGCCTGAACTGTGGAACGCCCTGGAACCGTGAAGCCGAGCGCGCATTGATGACGTTGGGGATGTTGGCGACTCAGCTGTGTCAGGAGACTGTCAGCGGTTTCTGACAAGCGCGTCGGTGGTTTCGTACGCGTACTTGTCATGTTGCGTACAACAGGCGAGCATATGGCCCTCTGCCGTTAGCGTCGTTGGGTCCATGAAACCGTTTTTTCCTGCCGCCTGCCTATCGATCTGTCTCTTCTTGACCGTTAATGCCCAAGGCGTCATGGCGGCTTCGACTCAGGAAAAACCGGCAGCCAGCGAAACAACGTCGAAAAAACCAGCGCCCGTCAAGAAAGCTACTGCGGTGAAAAAAAATGCCGCGCCAGTCAAAAAGAAACAGACTGCGCTGAAAAAACGGCCGCCGATTTCTTCAAAGTCGAAATCGGCCCGAGAAGTCGCGAAGACTCAACTCCCTCCGGCCGATCTGGACCTGAGCCTGCCTAAAGACATGGTCCAAGAGCTGAAACCGGTCGGTACGGTTCCCATGCCACGACGCGACGCCGTATTGCCGCAGATGTTCGGTGACAAGAGCAGCCCGTTTCAACTCAACGGCCGGCTGCTCAACAACGAAATGCAGCTGCAATTGCGCAACGAAGAGCGTCGGGACGTCGAAGGCGCAGCGCTGGATTTCGAGTTCAAACAGTAAATCAGCGCTGATTCGTGACCCGCGACCCAGACGCTTTGTCGGAGACTGGTCAGTCACGTTCGTTTGAGCGAGAAAACCCCGGTCCAGGTAATTTTAAACAACTGTTTTAGCGGTTACTCTGTGCCTCATCCATTAACACATCGCCCGTCGCGAGGAGCTTGTCGTCATGAAATGCCGTGAAGGCTGTGGCGCCTGTTGCATTGCCCCTTCCATCAGTTCACCGATTCCCGGCATGCCCCATGGCAAAGCCGCTGGCGAACGTTGCGTACAACTGTCTGTCGATAATCTGTGCAGCATTTTCGGCGATCCGAAACGTCCTGCCGTGTGTTCGGCGTTTGAAGCCGACGTCGAAGTCTGCGGAAGCAGCAGTGACGAAGCGATCAAGTTGCTGGGATGGTGGGAGCAAATGACGGCCGCGTGATGTGTTCTACGAACGGAAGTTCAACAATAAGGAATAAGACTATGGGTTCGCTGCATCGTATGGCTGTGCTGTGTGGTTTGACGGTTGTACTGGCCACGTCGGCCGCACAGGCCGAAGACTGGAAAGTGGCCAAGAATGAAGACGGCATCAAGGTGTCCCTGAGTGAAGTGGCCGGTTCCGATTACAAGGCCTACCAGGGCGTCACCCTGATGAAAACCACCATGGCCAAATTGCGCACGCTGCAGGAAGACGTGGTAGGCGCCTGCGCCTGGATTCATGAGTGCAACGCCCAGAAGCTGCTCAAGCACGAAGGTGATCAGAGCTGGACCTACACCCAGTTCAATACCCCCTGGCCGGTGACCCCGCGTGATTCGGTGCTGCATATCACCACCACCGAAGGCGCCGACGGCAGCCTGACCCGCAAGCTCGAAGGCGTGCCGAAGTACGTTCCTGAGGAAAAGGGTTTCGTCCGTGTCACCAAGATCGACGGCTTCTGGAAGTTCGTACCCAAGGGTGACCAGATCGAAGTGACCTACCAGGTGCACACCGAGCCAGGCGGCAGCATCCCATCGATGGTCGCCAACAAGTTCGTGGTCGATGCGCCGTTCAATACGCTCAAGGCCCTGAAGGAACGCGCAGAGAAGTAATCGCGGGTTGTTCCCTGAAAACGCCCCGACTGTTCGGGGCGTTTTTGTTAGGCAATAGAGTCATGTGCTCCCACAGGTTCGGGGTTTATTTTGTTTCCGGATATACGTTGCACGAAATTTTCACAATGCCTCCAAGACAATTCGCCGGCGTCAGCCTGCCGGGCACTAATCAATGGCAATGCAGCGGGTGATCGTGCAACATTTGCGCACCGCGCAAGCCCCGGGGCCGAGAACTGGCCAACAGAGGGCAGGGCGCCGCTTTATTTTTGAAACTTCAACTTCCAATGGGTCCTAAAACGACATGGCAAACCCGGACGCCCTGAGTCAGCAGCGAGCTTCTAGTCGCCTGCTGCAACCGACCGTCAAATCGCACCTGGCCTACACGCTGCTGTGCGCCTTGATCATGATGGTCATGTTCAGCCTGCTGCGCGTTGCGCTGCTGGTCTACAACCGCGAAATGATCCAGGATTCACCCGCCTCGACCTTTATCGAGGCGTTCGCCAATGGTCTGCGTTTCGACCTGCGCCTGGTGGTCTACCTCTGCATTCCGCTGATACTGGCACTGTTCAGCGCCCGGGCCATGGCCGCTCGCGGGTTCTTCCGCTTCTGGCTGACCATCGCATCGAGCATCGCGCTGTTCCTCGGCCTGATGGAGATGGATTTCTACCGCGAGTTCCACCAGCGCCTTAATGGCCTGGTCTTTCAGTACGTGAAAGAAGACCCGAAAACCGTGATGAGCATGCTCTGGTACGGTTTTCCTGTGGTTCGCTACCTGCTGGCCTGGGCTTTCGGCACGTTGATCCTGACCCTCGCGTTCAAGGGCGCCGACCGCGCGACCCGTCCTCGCGGTCCTTTCAGCGGCGGCAGCATCGGCACGCGCCAGGTTGCCCCGTGGTATGCGCGAGGCGTCGTTTTTGTGGTCTGTCTGCTGGTCTGCGTGGTTGCCGCTCGTGGCACTCTGCGTCAGGGCCCGCCGATGCGTTGGGGTGATGTCTACACCACCGACTCGAACTTCGCCAACCAGTTGGGCCTCAACGGCACGCTGTCGCTGATTGCGGCGGCCAAGAGCCGGATGTCCGAAAACCGCGACAACATCTGGAAAGCCACGGTGGAACAGCCGCTGGCTCAGCAGACCGTCCGCGATATGTTGCTGACCCCAAGCGACAAACTGGTGGATGGCGAGACCGCCGCCGTGCGTCGCAACTACTCTCCGGCCGCAGACAAGACCCTGCCGATCAAGAATGTGGTTGTGATCCTGATGGAAAGCTTCGCCGGTCACTCGGTGGGCGCATTGGGTCGTCCGGGTAACGTCACGCCATACTTCGACAAATTGTCGAAAGAAGGTCTGCTGTTCGACCGTTTCTTCTCAAACGGCACCCACACCCACCAGGGCATGTTTGCCACTATGGCCTGCTTCCCGAACCTGCCGGGTTTCGAATACCTGATGCAGACTCCGGAAGGCAGCCACAAACTGTCCGGCCTGCCGCAGTTGCTCAGCGCCCGTGACTACGACGATGTGTACGTCTATAACGGCGACTTCGCCTGGGACAACCAGTCGGGCTTCTTCAGCAACCAGGGCATGACCAACTTCATCGGGCGTAACGACTTCGTTAACCCGGTGTTCTCCGACCCGACCTGGGGCGTGTCCGACCAGGACATGTTCAATCGCGGTCTGGAAGAGTTGAAAGCCCGCGATGGCAAGGACAAAAAACCGTTCTATGCCTTGCTGCAAACCCTGTCCAACCACACACCTTACGCCTTGCCGACGCCTTTGCCGGTCGAGCGCGTGACTGACCGTGGCAACCTCAACGAACATTTGACCGCCATGCGCTACTCCGACTGGGCGCTGGGTCAGTTCTTCGAGCAGGCGCGTAAAGAGCCGTACTTCAAGGAAACGCTGTTCGTGGTGGTAGGCGACCATGGTTTCGGCAACGAGCAGCAGATCACTGAAATGGACCTGGGCCGTTTCAACGTACCGATGCTGCTGATCGGGCCGGGCGTGCAGGACAAATTCGGCCAGGTTGACCACACCGTGGGCACCCAGATCGACATCGTGCCGACCATCATGGGTCGTATCGGTGGCGACGTGATTCACCAGTGCTGGGGTCGTGACTTGCTGAACCTGCCGGAAGGCGACAAGGGCTTCGGCATGATCAAGCCATCGGGCAGCGATCAAACCGTGGCGTTGCTGACCGCGGATCGCGTGTTGGTGCTGCCTAAGGACATGCCGCCCAAGTTGTATCAGTACGAACTGGGCGCCAATCCGAAAGGCGAACTGATTCCGGCGTCGGCTGACGAAGCGGCCCTCAAGCAGAAACTCGAGTCGTTCATCCAGACGGCCACCAAGAGCCTGATCGACAACACCGCCGGTGTGGTTGACGGCAAGCCGGACTAAGTTTCAGGCGCAATAAAAAAGAGGCCCTTGTTCAAGGGCCTCTTTTTTGACCAGGATCTTTAAATCTTGCCAAGTAACAGCAGAATCAGCAGCACCACCAACACCGCGCCGATGATACCCGACGGGCCATAACCCCAACTTCTGGAGTGTGGAAAGACCGGCAAACCACCTACCAGCAGGAGAATCAGAATTACGATAAGAATTGTGCCCATGTCTATTTCCTTGTTGGAAGTGTTCTGGAATGACGTTAGCTTTTAACTGTCAGCTGGACTGCAATAAACCCGAGCTGCTTATAAAATCCGACTGTCGCGGGTGTCAGAAAATTCCAAGTTTTTTTAATGTTTTTCGAAGAAAGCCTTATTTCGTTTTTTACAGCGTTAGTTGATTCGGGCGCTCCCGAGGTTTGCTCGGACCATTCAGCAATCTGATGGAGCGTGGGTCGCGCAATGTCCTTCGCTACACTCAGCGCATCTTCCCCGGAACAACAAGGCTGTTTGCTATGCAAAATCGCATGATGATCACTGGCGCGGGCTCAGGCTTAGGTCGCGAAATCGCGCTGCGTTGGGCGCGTGAAGGCTGGCAGCTGGCCTTGTCGGATGTCAGCGAGCCCGGTCTGCAGGAAACCCTGAAACAGGTTCGCGAAGCGGGCGGCGACGGTTTTATCCAGCGTTGCGATGTGCGCGATTACAGTCAGCTGACAGCCTTCGCCCAAGCGTGCGAAGAGAAGCTTGGCGGCATCGATGTCATCGTCAACAACGCCGGCGTGGCCTCGGGCGGGTTCTTCAGTGAACTGTCCCTGGAAGATTGGGACTGGCAGATCGCGATCAACCTGATGGGCGTGGTCAAGGGCTGCAAGGCCTTCCTGCCGCTGCTGGAAAAAAGCAAAGGCAAGATCATCAACATCGCGTCGATGGCCGCGCTGATGCAAGGCCCGGCCATGAGCAACTACAACGTGGCCAAGGCGGGCGTGGTGGCCCTGTCCGAAAGCCTGCTGGTCGAACTGGCGCAGCAGGAAGTGGGCGTGCATGTGGTTTGTCCGTCGTTCTTCCAGACCAACCTGCTGGATTCCTTCCGCGGCCCGACCCCGGCCATGAAAGCCCAGGTCGGCAAATTGCTGGAAAGTTCGCCAATCACCGCAACCGACATCGCCGATTACATCTACAAGCATGTCGCCGCCGGTGAATTCATGATTCTGCCCCACGAGCAGGGACGCATGGCCTGGGCGCTGAAGCAGAAAAACCCGCAACTGCTCTACAACGAAATGACCGCCATGGCCGACAAGATGCGCGCCAAGGCCAAACAAAACGCAGGCTGAACTTGCCCGTGCGCAACACCGTCGTTAGGGTGGCCGCAACGGCCATCCTCACGAGACGTCTGCATGCTCAATTACCTGTGGTTTTTCCTCGCGGCGCTGTTCGAAATCGCCGGCTGCTTCGCCTTCTGGATGTGGCTGCGCCAAGGTAAAAGCATTTGGTGGGTGGTGCCGGCGCTGCTCAGCCTGACGTTGTTCGCACTGTTGCTGACCCGTGTCGAGGCGACTTACGCCGGTCGCGCCTATGCCGCCTATGGAGGCATTTACATCGTCGCGTCGATCGGTTGGCTGGCGGTGGTCGAGCGGATTCGTCCCTTGGGCTCGGACTGGCTGGGCGTGGCGCTGTGCGTGATCGGGGCCAGCGTGATTCTATTCGGTCCGCGTTTCTCCGCTTCTTGAGGCGGCATTCAAAGGATTTGTAAGACGCTTCCGTAAGGGAGGATGGTCCTGCGTTGTAGGGCAAGACTGAATTGCCGTCGTTGCATTGAAGACCTGCTGTGCGACAGGCATCTTCAAGGGCCGGTAACCCTGAAGGATGAATGCCATGCTTGTACTCAGTCGCGTTGTGGGCGAGATGATTTCCATCGGTGACAACATTTCAGTGCGCATCATCGCCGTCAACGGAGGCAGCGTGCGCTTCGGTGTCGAAGCGCCACAAAACGTCAATGTGCATCGAGCCGAAGTCTACGATCGCATCCAGGTCAAACTGGCGAAAACCAAAGGACGCTGAGCGCCTCAGTCGAACAGGTGCTTGGGCACATCGTGCTTGAGCATCAACTGGCATTGCTCGCTGTCCGGATCAAAAACGATCAGCGCCTGTCCCTTGGTCAATGCCTGGCGAACACGCAATACGCGGGTTTCCAGCGGCGTGTCATCACCATTGTCCGTGCCGTCGCGGGTCACGAAATCCTCGATCAGACGGGTGAGGGTGTCGACTTCAAGTTGGTCGTAGGGAATCAGCATAGGCACCTCGGCTAAACAATGGCGCGATGCTACGGCGAATGATCGGTTGCGGCTAGCCTTGGCCTTCAACGTTGCCTGACCCGACGCCATCGCGGGCAAGCCACGCTCCCACAGGTTTTGCGTCGATCTGGAAATAGTGATCGACGCAAAACCTGTGGGAGCGTGGCTTGCCCGCGATGGCGATCCTCCAGGTGACCCAAAATCCGGGTCAGCTATCCGAACGCTGCCCAACCAGACTATCCACCGACGGCACCCGCGTATCGCTTTCCATCTGCGTGTCGTGCTCGATCTGATGACTGAACCGGTCCAGCGAGCCCTTCGCCGGCTGCGCATCACTGGCAAATACCGGCGGGCTCAGAATGTAGGCGCCGAGCAACCGACTCAGCGCAGCCAGGCTATCGATGTGCGTGCGCTCGTAACCGTGAGTGGCATCGCAGCCGAAGGCGAGCAGGGCGGTGCGGATGTCGTGCCCGGCGGTGACCGCCGAATGCGCATCGCTGAAGTAATAGCGAAACAGGTCGCGGCGCACCGGCAACTCGTTTTCACTGGCCAATCTGAGCAAGTGCCGCGACAGGTGATAGTCGTAAGGCCCGCCGGAATCCTGCATCGCCACGCTCACTGCGTGTTCGCTGGAATGCTGGCCGGGCGCAACCGGCGCGATGTCGATGCCGACGAACTCGCTGACGTCCCAGGGCAAGGCCGCCGCCGCGCCGCTGCCTGTTTCCTCGGTGATGGTGAACAGCGGATGACAATCGATCATCAACTCCTCACCGCTGTCGATGATCGCTTTCATCGCCGCCAGCAGCGCCGCAACGCCGGCCTTGTCGTCGAGGTGACGGGCGCTGATGTGGCCGCTTTCAGTGAACTCAGGCAGCGGGTCGAAGGCGACGAAATCGCCCACGCTGATCCCCAGGGAGTCGCAGTCGGCGCGGGTGGCGCAGTAAGCGTCCAGACGCAATTCGACGTGATCCCAGCTGATCGGCATTTCATCCACGGCGGTGTTGAACGCGTGCCCGGACGCCATCAGCGGTAACACGCTGCCGCGAATCACACCGTTGTCGGTGAACAGGCTGACGCGGCTGCCCTCGGCAAAACGGCTGGACCAGCAGCCGACCGGGGCCAGTGTCAGGCGGCCGTTGTCTTTCACCGCGCGAACCGCAGCGCCGATGGTGTCGAGGTGAGCGGAAACCGCACGGTCCGGGCTGTTTTTCTTGCCCTTGAGCGTGGCGCGGATCGTGCCGCGCCGGGTCATCTCAAAGGGAATGCCCAGCTCTTCGAGGCGTTCGGCGACGTACCGCACGATGGTGTCGGTGAAGCCGGTCGGGCTGGGAATGGCGAGCATTTCCAGCAGGACTTTTTGCAGATAGTTGAGATCCGGTTCGGGGATTTTGCTGGTCATGGAAACTCCTGATGAGTTGAGCGCATCGATGGTTTCGATGAGGGAAAAGTTGGGTGCCTGACCTGGCGCCTTCGCGAGCAAGCTTCGCTCCTACAGGTAATACGCGTTCCTTTGTAGGAGCGAGGCTTGCCCGCGAAGGCGTCAGTCCAGACGACACATGACTAGGAAACTGCTGGCTGACTATGCGGAAACAACAAATCCACAAACCGCTCCGCCGTCGGCTGCGGTTCATGGTTGGCCAGCCCGGCACGTTCGTTGGCTTCGATAAACACATACGCCGGTTGATCGGCGGCAGGCACCATCAGGTCGAGCCCGACCATGGGAATATCCAGCGCCCGCGCCGCGCGCACCGCCGCATCCACCAGGGTCGGATGCAAAATCGCCGTGACATCCTCCAGAACACCGCCGGTATGAAGATTCGCGGTACGCCTTACGAACAGATGCTCACCGGCCGGCAGAATACTGTCGTAGTCATAACCTGCCGCCTGCAACGTGCGCTCGGTTTCATGGTCTAGCGGGATTTTGCTTTCACCGCTGGTGGCCGCCTGCCGACGCCGACTCTGCGCTTCGATCAGCGCGCCAATCGAATGCTGACCATCGCCCACCACCTCGGCAGGCCGGCGAATCGCCGCGGCGACCACCTCGAAACCGATCACCACAATGCGCAAATCGAGACCTTCGTGGAAACTTTCGAGCAGCACACGGCTGTCGAACTGTCGGGCGGCTTTGATCGCTTGCTGGACCTCTTCGATCGTCCGCAAATCCACCGCGACGCCTTGACCTTGCTCGCCATCCAGTGGCTTGACCACCACTCGCTCGTGCTCATCGAGAAACGCCAGGTTGTCGTCAGCGTTGCCGGCCAGTTGCTGCGAGGGCAGGTTCAAACCGGCGGCCTTGAGCACTTTGTGCGTCAGGCTTTTGTCCTGGCACAGGGTCATGCTGATGGCGCTGGTCAGGTCGCTCAGGGATTCGCGGCAACGCACCCGGCGCCCGCCATGGCTGAGGGTGAACATCCCGGCGTCGGCGTCATCGACGTGCACATCAATGCCACGTCGATGGGCTTCCTCGACAATGATCCGCGCATACGGGTTGAACTCGGCTTCAGGGCCAGGACCAAGGAACAGCGGTTGATTGATGCCGTTCTTGCGCTTGATGGCGAAGGTCGACAGGTTGCGAAAGCCGAGCTTGGCGTAAAGGCTTTTCGCCTGCCGGTTGTCGTGCAACACCGACAGGTCCAGGTAGCTCAGCCCACGGCTCATGAAGTGCTCGATCAAATGCCGCACCAGCACTTCACCGACGCCGGGCCGCGAGCAGTGCGGATCGACCGCCAGGCACCACAGGCTGCTGCCGTTCTCCGGATCGTTGAACGCCTTTTGATGGTTGAGGCCCATGACGCTGCCGATGATCGCGCCGCTGTCTTCATCTTCGGCCAGCCAATACACCGGGCCGCCCTGATGTCGCGGCGTCAGCAAATTCGCGTCAATCGGCAACATTCCGCGCGCCTGGTACAGCTGATTGATCGCCTGCCAGTCCGTCTCGCTTTGGGCCCGGCGAATACGAAAGCCGCGAAACACCCGGGTTGACTGACGGTAATCGCTGAACCACAGACGCAGGGTGTCGGAGGGGTCGAGGAACAGTTGCGCCGGTTCCAGCCCCAACACTTGCTGGGGCGCAGCAACGTACAAGGCGATGTCGCGCTCACCGGTCTGTTCGTTGAGCAGCTCCTGGGCCAGGCTTGCCGCATCCGGAAAGGTATGGCCGATCAGTAACCGGCCCCAGCCGCAATGCACGGCAATCGGCGCGGCGCCCAGTTCACTGCCGTCTTCGGCCAGCCGCGCCTGCAAACGTTCATAGGAGGGCGACTGACCGCGCAACAAGCGTTGGCTATAAGCCGTGGCGTGGGGTTTCATCGATCAGATTCCTTGTTCACTGAGCCACAGGTTCAGGGCCGCCAATTGCCACAGCTTGGAGCCGCGCAACGGGGTCAACTGGCCTTGCGGATCGGTCAGCAGGCGGTCAAGCATGGCCGGGTTGAACAGGCCGCGATCCTGGCTCGGGTCGAGCAGCAGTTCGCGCACCCAGTTCAACGTATCGCCCTGCAAATGCTTGAGGCCCGGCACCGGGAAATAACCTTTCTTACGGTCGATCACTTCGCTCGGAATCACCAGCCGCGCGGCTTCTTTCAACACTTGTTTGCCGCCATCCGGCAGTTTGAATTTGCCCGGCACCCGGGCCGACAACTCCACCAGGCGATAGTCGAGAAACGGTGTGCGCGCTTCCAGGCCCCAGGCCATGGTCATGTTGTCGACACGTTTGACCGGGTCGTCCACCAGCATGATCGTGCTGTCCAGACGCAGGGCTTTATCCACCGCCGCATCGGCGCCGGGCTGTGCGAAATGTTCCTTCACGAAGTCACCGGCAGCGTCATTGGCCGTCAGCCATTTCGGTTGAACGGTGGCGGCGTAATCCTCGTAGCTGCGGTCGAAGAACGCATCACGATAGGCCGCATACGGATCGGCGGCGCCATCGACTTGTGGATACCAGTGATAGCCGGCAAACAGTTCGTCCGCACCCTGGCCGCTTTGCACAACCTTGCAATGCTTGGCCACTTCCCGGGACAGCAGGTAGAAGGCGATGCAGTCATGGCTGACCATCGGCTCGCTCATGGCGCGGAACGCCGCGGGCAGTTGCTCGATGATCTCTTTTTCGTCGATGCGCAGTTGATGGTGCTGCGTGTTGTAGTGTTTGGCGATCAAGTCCGAATACTGGAACTCATCGCCACGTTCGCCGCCGGCATCCTGGAAACCGATGGAAAAGGTCGACAGGTTTTCCACCCCGACTTCACGCAACAGACCCACCAGCATGCTCGAATCGACGCCGCCCGAAAGCAATACGCCGACGTCCACGGCCGCTCGTTGACGGATCGCCACCGCGTCGCGGGTGCTGTCGAGTACACGGTCACGCCAGTCTTCAAGCGTCAGATTCATCTCGTCGGCGTGTGGTCCGTAGGGCAGGGTCCACCAGGTTTTCTGCTCGGTGGTGCCGTCTGCTTCGATGCGCATCCAGGTTGCGGGTGGCAGTTTTTCGATGCCGGCCAGCAAGGTGCGCGGGGCGGGAACCACCGCGTGGAAATTCAGGTAGTGATTGAGCGCAACCGGGTCGAGGATCGGGTTGATGTCGCCGCCCTTGAGCAGCGCCGGTAACGCCGAGGCAAAGCGCAGGCGCTGGCCGGTGCGCGACAGATACAACGGTTTCACACCGAGACGGTCACGCGCGATAAACAGGCGCTTGGCGTCGCGCTCCCAGATGGCGAAGGCAAACATGCCATTGAGTTTCGGCAGCAGCGCTTCGCCCCAGGCGTGATAACCCTTGAGCAGCACTTCGGTGTCACCACCGGAATAGAAGGCATAACCAAGGTTTTCAAGCTCGGTGCGCAGTTCCGGGAAGTTGTAGATCGCGCCATTGAAGGCCAGGGACAAGCCCAATTGGTTGTCGACCATCGGCTGCGCCGAGCCATCCGACAAGTCCATGATTTTCAGGCGACGGTGGCCCAGGGCAATCGGCCCCTGGCTATGAAAGCCCCACGCGTCAGGACCGCGAGGGGCCAGGTGATGGGTGATTCGTTCAACGGCTGCAAGGTCCGCAGGTTGATGATCAAAGCGTAACTCGCCAGCTAATCCGCACATAAAGTCCTTACCGGTTTTTCCGTTGGGGAGGGTCAATCGATACCCGGCCAAAAACAGCGGGTACTCAGAAACTGACCCGGTGGGATCGTGGGAGTTTTAGATCGATAAGTAATAAGAGGGAATACGCAGGCGTGCGCCATTAACCCAAAACGGCAGGCCATGTGCGGTACATGAATAGGTTAAACAGGGTGTCTGCGCACTTACGCACAGTTGAGTCGATTCATTTACCTCGAATCAAACGGCGCAAGGCAAAGCGGTTCGGGTGACAGGCCTCGGCCACGGCGCTGGGCAATGGCAGCGGTTCGTTGTCGAGCCAGGCTGCCAGCAACTCGCCTGACAGCGGCGCGGTAATCAGCCCTCGCGAACCGTGCCCGCTGTTGACGTACAAGCCATCCCGCCATGGGCAAGGGATGTCCGGCGTTTGCCGGGCATCCTTGCTCAGGGCGATGTAGGCGTCGGCGAAGGCCTGACTGTCAGCCAAAGGGCCGACAATCGGCAGGTAATCGGGGCTGGTGCAGCGGAACGCCGCGCGACCTTCAAGTGCTTCGGGTTGCAAGGCGTCTGCGCCGAGTCGGGCGACCAGGTCCAGCGAGATTTCTTCGAGCATTTGCAGGTTACCGGCATGCTCGGCCGTGGTAGGCGTCAGGTCGTCGTTGTTGAAATCAAAACTTGCGCCCAGGGTGTGTTCACCCAGGCGGGCCGGCGCGACATAACCTTCGGCGCACACCACGGTGCTCAGGCTCTGGCTTGCAGGTGTTTGGGGCAGGCGGGTGATCTGTCCGCGAATCCGTTTGAGCGGCAAGTCGCTGCTGAAGTCGAAACGCTTGATCTCGGCAGCTCCGGCCAGCACCACTACCGGTGCGTTGGCCAGCAGCTTGTGACCCTCCCACGCTTGCCATTGTCCCTCCACACGACGCAGTTCCAGTACATCGTGATGGGTCAGGAGCCGGATATTCGGATGCGCCGCTTGCCATGCGCACAAAGCGGGCGGATGCACCCAACCGCCCTCGGGGTAAAACAGGCCGCCCGATTGCAACGCGATGCCCGCGCGGATCTGCGCGTGTTCCTGATCGAGTGTGTGCAACAAATCCTCGGGAAACGCCGCCGCCAGTTGTGCCTGACGTTCGGCTTCCTTGGCGTTGAAGGCCAGTTGCAGCACGCCGCAATCGTCCCAGTCGACGCCTCGGTGCAAGTGCTCGAGCAAACGCCGGGTGTGACCGAAACCACTGACAATCAACTGTGACAAGGCCGTGCCATGGGCCGAAAGCTTGAGGTACAACACGCCTTGCGGATTGCCCGAAGCTTCCTGCGCAATACCGTCATGACGCTCCAGCAGGCTCACCTGCCAACCCCGCGTGGCGAGACTGGCGGCCGTGGCGCAACCGGCCAGACCGGCGCCGATCACCAAGGCACGACGCTCGCCGGTGACCGGGGCCGGACGCGCAAACCAGGGTTTCGCCACGACAGGCGCAGGTGTTTCTTCAGGCCAGCCAAGAAACACCCCGCGCAGGATTTCCCACTTATGGCCGATGCCCGGCGTGCGCTTCATCTTGAAGCCCGCCGCGTTCAGCAGACGGCGCACCCAACCGGTGCTGGTGAAGGTGCTGATGGTCGAGCCGGGCGCCGCCAGCCGCGCCAGTTCGGCAAACAGTTCGGAGGTCCACATGTCGGGGTTTTTTGCCGGGGCAAAACCGTCGAGAAACCACGCATCAATCTGCGCGTCCAGTTGCGGCAATTGCTCCAGCGCATCGCCGATCAGCAGCGTCAGAGTGACGCGACCGTTGTCCAGAATCAGTCGCTGGAAGCCTTGATGGATCGCCACGTATTGCGTCAGCAATTGATCGGCAAACGGCTTGAGCTCCGGCCACAACGCCAAGGCTCGCTGCAAGTCCGGCGGGCTCAGCGGGTACTTTTCGACGCTGACAAAATGCAGTCGCGCACCGGCCACGGCGTGCTGTTCGAACAACTGCCAGGCGCACAAAAAATTCAAACCAGTGCCGAAACCGGTTTCGCCAATGACCAGCCGACCGCCGTCCGGCAGCGCGGCGAAGCGTTCACGCAAACCGTTCTGTTCGAGGAATACGTAGCGGGTTTCTTCAAGGCCTGACTTGTCCGAAAAATAGACGTCGTCGAACACCCGCGAATACGGGCGACCCTGGTCGTCCCAGTCGAGTTGGGCGTGAGGCAATACAGGTTTCATGGCAGGCTCGGCAACGGCAAGGCGGCCATTCTAGCTGATCGACGTGGTGATGCTTGATCCATGGCAAGCGCCCGGTTGGTGTGGCAGGGACAATTGTCTTTTTGTGGCGAGGGGGCTTGCCCCCGTTCGGCTGCGTAGCAGTCGTAAAACCTGCAAGTTTGGTGTGACTGACAGAATGCTGGGGGCCGCTCCGCAGCCCAACGGGGGCAAGCCCCCTCGCCACAGTGGTCCAACTCGCAGGGAATTTTCTCTGCTGACTAACAGCCCAATCCGCTAGTCTTGCTCAATCTGGAAAGGGAGTCGTCCATGTTCGAATCTGCTGAAATCGGTCACGCCATCGACAAAGAAACCTACGAAGCTGAAGAACCGGCACTGCGTGAAGCGTTGCTCGAAGCGCAGTTCGAACTACAGCAGCAAAAGCGCTTTCCGGTGATCATCCTGATCAACGGCATCGAAGGCGCCGGCAAGGGCGAGACGGTCAAATTGCTCAACGAGTGGATGGACCCGCGCCTGATCGAAGTCCGCACCTTCGATCAGCAGACCGATGAAGAGCTGGCGCGCCCCCCTGCCTGGCGGTACTGGCGGATGCTCCCGGCCAAGGGCCGCATGGGGATCTTCTTCGGCAACTGGTACAGCCAGATGCTGCAAGGCCGGGTTCATGGGCTATTCAAGGACGCGGTGCTGGATCAGTCGATCAACCAGTCCGAGCGTTTTGAAAAAATGCTCTGCGACGAAGGCGCGCTGATTTTCAAATTCTGGTTTCACCTCTCCAAGAAGCAAATGAAGGCGCGCCTCAAGGCACTCGCCGACGATCCGTTGCACAGCTGGCGCATCAGTCCGCTGGATTGGCAACAATCGCGGACCTACGACAAGTTCGTGAAGTACGGCGAGCGCGTGTTACGCCGCACCAGCCGCGACTACGCGCCCTGGCATGTGATTGAAGGCGTGGATGCGCATTATCGCAGTCTGGCTGTGGGCAAGATCCTGCTCGAAGGCCTGCAAATTGCCTTGAAGCGATCCCGGATTCATCCCTCCAAGGTCAACGCTGCGCCGCTGCCGATCCATGTCGATCAGCTCAACCTGCTCGACAGCCTCGACTTGAGTCAGCGCCTGGACAAGGACGATTACGAAGAACAACTGATTACCGAGCAGGCGCGTTTCTCGGGTCTGATGCGTGACAAACGCATGCGTCAACACGCCTTGATCGCCGTGTTCGAAGGCAATGACGCGGCGGGCAAGGGCGGGGCGATTCGGCGCGTTGCCGCGGCGCTCGATCCACGCCAATACGACATCGTGCCGATTGCCGCGCCCACCGAGGAGGAGCGGGCGCAACCGTATTTGTGGCGCTTCTGGCGGCACCTTCCGGCCAAGGGCAAGTTCACCGTGTTCGATCGCTCGTGGTATGGCCGGGTATTGGTCGAGCGCGTTGAAGGCTTCTGTCCGCCCGCAGACTGGCTGCGGGCCTACAGCGAGATCAACGATTTCGAAGAGCAGATTTCAGAGTCGGGCGTCATCGTGGTCAAGTTCTGGCTGGCCATCGACAAGGAAACGCAACTGGAGCGCTTCGAGGCGCGGGAAGACATTCCCTTCAAGCGTTTCAAGATCACTGAAGACGACTGGCGCAACCGCGACAAATGGGACGCCTACCGCGCGGCCGTCGGCGACATGGTGGACCGCACCAGCACCGAAATCTCGCCGTGGACCCTGGTGGAGGCCAATGACAAGCGCTGGGCCCGGGTCAAGGTCCTGCGCACGATCAACCAGGCGCTGGAAGAAGCGTTCGACAAATCAGACAAGCACGATAAGAAGGCCAAAAAACGCAAGTCGTGAGCCGATGGTTACGCATACGCGGGGTGAATGATTGTCGCGGTCGGTTATGAGGTGGACTTATGCTCGGTCCACTCTCAACCGACAACAACAATGAGGTATGCCATGCGTGAAGTGGTGATCGTCGACAGCGTGCGGACCGGCCTGGCCAAATCCTTTCGCGGCAAGTTCAACCAGACCCGTCCGGATGACATGGCGGCCCATTGTGTCGATGCCTTGTTGGCGCGCACCGGCATCGACCCGGCCAGCGTTGAGGATTGCATCGTTGGTGCGGGCTCCAACGAAGGCGCCCAGGGTTACAACATTGGTCGCAACGTCGCGGTGTTATCGCGTCTGGGCATCGGCACCGCGGGCATGACCCTCAACCGTTTCTGCTCGTCGGGCTTGCAGGCCATCGCCATCGCCGCCAACCAGATCGCGTCGGGCTGCAGCGACATCATCGTGGCCGGTGGCGTCGAATCCATCAGCCTGACCATGAAAAGCGTCAACACCGACAACCTGATCAACCCGCTGCTGAAAGAACAGATGCCGGGCATCTATTTCCCCATGGGCCAGACCGCCGAAATCGTCGCGCGCCGTTACAGCGTCAGTCGCCATGAGCAGGATCTGTACGCGCTGCAAAGTCAGCAGCGCACGGCTCAGGCTCAGGCCGATGGTTTGTTCGATGATGAAATCGTACCGATGGCGGTGAAGTACCGGGTTGAAGACAAGGCCACCGGTCAGGTCCAGATCCTCGACGGCATCGTCGATCGCGACGACTGCAACCGCCCGGACACTACGCTGGAAAGCCTGGCCGGGTTGAAACCGGTATTCGCCGAGGACGGTTCGGTGACGGCGGGTAACTCGTCGCAACTGTCCGATGGCGCTTCGATGACGCTGGTCATGAGCCTGGAAAAAGCCCTGGAGCTGGGACTCAAGCCCAAGGCGTTCTTCCGTGGTTTTACGGTGGCCGGGTGCGCGCCGGACGAAATGGGCATCGGTCCGGTGTTCTCGGTGCCGAAATTGCTCAAAGCCAAGGGTTTGCAGGTGGCCGACATTGATTTGTGGGAGCTCAACGAAGCGTTTGCCTCGCAGTGCCTGTACAGCCGCAATCGCCTGGAGATCGATAACGACAAGTACAACGTCAATGGCGGCTCGATTTCCATCGGCCATCCGTTCGGCATGACCGGCTCGCGTCAGGTCGGGCACATTGTGCGTGAGTTGCAGCGGCGTAATTTGCGGTATGGCGTCGTCACCATGTGCGTGGGTGGCGGTATGGGGGCGACGGGGTTGTTTGAAGCGGTGCGTTAAGTCCGCAAGCACGGTGTTGCCTGATTAACCGCTATCGCGAGCAAGCTCGCTCCCACAGGTTTCTGTGCCGAACGCAATATTTGTGATCGCCGCCAATCAGTGTGGGAGCGGGCTTGCCCGCGATGCCGGCGCCTCGGTCTACCGGTGGGCATCCGACATCTGCATCCGCTCGATGTAGGCCTGAATCTCCCGCTCTGCCGCCTGCCGGTTATCAAACGGCCCCTCCAGCGTGTTTTCCCGGGTGCTGAAAAACAGTTCCCCGTTCACACGACAGACCCGGTCGCAACGAAAGTGTGTGGCGGGGGCATTGTCCTGGGCGCGCTTGCCGTACATGGCAGGTCTCCTGAAGGATGTTCCGGTGGGTGGATCCAATGAGCTTATGCATGAACCACTTGCGCCGCCTGACCAACCGATCGACGGCACTTCGCCAAATTAATGGTGCGACCTGCACAGTTTCATTCGCGGCCAGCCGCCAACTGTCCCTGTGTCGCGCCGGGGTCTGCGCCTAGAATGGCGTTTCTTGCCATCTGGCTTTGGGGTTCGCATGCATATTTCATC
The DNA here is from genome assembly GCF_044759925.1 of Pseudomonas sp. NPDC099000. Taxonomy (NCBI): domain Bacteria; kingdom Pseudomonadati; phylum Pseudomonadota; class Gammaproteobacteria; order Pseudomonadales; family Pseudomonadaceae; genus Pseudomonas; species Pseudomonas sp. NPDC099000. The sequence continues at coordinate 27,304 of NZ_JBIWAF010000032.1, read as the reverse complement.
CGGTCGCTGGGTTTACGGTTTGTTCCTGGCCTTGCTGACCGCGGTTCTGTGGGGAATTCTGCCGATCAAACTCAAACAAGTCCTGCTGGTGATGGACCCGGTGACGGTGACCTGGTTTCGCCTGACGGTGTCCGGTGGCTGCCTGTTCATTTATCTGGCAGCGACCAAACGCCTGCCCAGTCGCAAAGTCCTCGGCCCGCGCGGCGGCTGGCTGGTGTTGATGGCGGTACTCGGCCTGGTTGGCAACTACGTGCTGTACCTGATGGGCCTGAACCTGCTCAGCCCCGGCACCGCGCAACTGGTGGTGCAGATGGGCCCGATCATGTTGCTGATCGCCAGTCTGTTTGTGTTCAAGGAACGGTTCAGTGTGGGGCAGGGGATTGGTCTGCTGGTGCTGCTGATTGGCTTCGCGCTGTTCTTCAATCAACGCCTGGCCGAGTTGTTGACCTCGCTGACCGATTACACCGCGGGCGTATTACTGGTGCTGCTGGCCTCAACGGTCTGGACGTTTTACGCGCTGGGGCAGAAGCAATTGCTGACGGTGTGGAATTCGTTGCAGGTGATGATGGTGATCTACCTGTTCTGTGCCTTATTGCTGACGCCGTGGGTGCATCCGCTGGAGGCGCTGCAACTGAGCCCGCTGCAAGGCTGGTTGCTGCTGGCGTGCTGCATGAATACCTTGATCGCTTATGGCGCCTTTGCCGAAGCGCTTGCCCATTGGGAAGCTTCGCGGGTCAGCGCAACGCTGGCGATTACGCCGTTGGTAACATTTGGCGCAGTGGCCGTGGCTGCGTGGGTGTGGCCGGAATATGTGCACGCCGAGACGATCAATGGTCTGGGGTATGGCGGGGCGGTGTTGGTGGTGGTGGGATCGGCGTTGGTGGCCCTTGGGCCGTCGTTGATTGCCGGGCTCAAGGCGCGGCGGATGAAGATGGCTGCCAGTTAAACCGCGTTATCGTTCATCGCGGGCAAGCCTCGCTCCTACAGGGTTTGTGTCGATCACAATATTCAGGATCGGCACAAACCTGTAGGAGCGAGGCTTGCCCGCGAAGGCTGGACTGTCAGGCGCTACAAAACTCAGCCCTTGGCACCGGCCTCAAGCATATTCTCCGGCCTCACCCACGCATCAAACTGTTCATCTGTCAGATACCCCAGCTGCAACGCCGCCTCACGCAAGGTCAGCCCTTCGCCGTAAGCCTTCTTGGCAATCTCCGCCGATTTGTCGTAGCCGATATGCGGGTTCAACGCCGTCACCAGCATCAACCCACGCTCCAGGTGTTCAGCCATTTTCGCTGCATCCGGTTCAAGCCCTGCGATGCAATGCTGCTGGAAGTTGCTGCAACCATCGCCCAGCAGGCGGATCGATTGCAGCAGGTTGTGGATGATCACCGGTTTGAACACGTTCAGTTGCAAGTGCCCCTGACTCGCCGCAAAACCAATGGCGACGTCGTTGCCCAGGACCTGGCAAGCGAGCATCGACAGCGCTTCACACTGGGTCGGATTGACCTTGCCCGGCATGATCGAGCTGCCCGGTTCGTTGGCCGGCAGTTTCACTTCGGCAAAACCGGCGCGCGGCCCGGAGCCCAGCAGACGCAGGTCGTTGGCGATTTTCATCAGGGTCACAGCGAGGGTTTTCAGCGCACCCGATAAGGTGGTCAGCGGCTCATGGCCAGCCAGCGCGGCGAACTTGTTCGGCGCGGTGACGAATGGCAGGCCGGAGAGGGCGGCCAACTCTGCGGCGATCGCTTCACCAAAACCGTGGGGCGAGTTCAGCCCCGTTCCGACAGCAGTGCCGCCCTGCGCCAGCTCACAGACCGCCGGCAGCGCGCTGCGAATCGCCCGTTCGGCGTAATCCAGTTGCGCGATGAACGCCGAGAGCTCCTGGCCGAAGGTGATCGGCGTGGCGTCCATCATGTGGGTGCGGCCGGTCTTGACCAGTTTCATGTGCCGCGCGGACAACTCGGCCAAGCCACCAGAGAGCTCATTGATCGCCGGCAGTAAATGCTGCTGCACCGCCTGGGCGGCGGCAATGTGCATGGCGGTCGGGAAGCAGTCGTTGGAGCTTTGGGAGCGATTGACGTGATCGTTGGGATGAACCGGGGTCTTGCCGCCACGGGGGTTGCCGGCCAGTTCGTTGGCGCGGCCGGCGATCACTTCGTTGACGTTCATATTGCTCTGGGTGCCGCTGCCGGTCTGCCAGACCACCAATGGGAACTGGTCGTCGTGACTGCCGTCGAGCACTTCGTCGGCGGCCTGTTCGATCAGCCGGGCGATGTCGGCGGGCAGGTCGCCGTTGCGGTCATTGACCCGCGCCGCGGCTTTCTTGATCAGGGCCAGTGCGTGCAGTACGGCCAGTGGCATGCGTTCGTTGCCAATGGCGAAATTGATCAGCGAGCGTTGCGTCTGAGCGCCCCAGTAGGCCTCATCCGGGACTTCCACCTGGCCAAGGCTGTCGGTTTCGATACGGCTCATCTTGCACACTCCTGTAGGTCGATAGCGCAGTTTAGGCCGTGATCGTCGGCCGTGGTTCCATCAGTCTGGATTTTGACCGTTCAACCCCTCTAAATCAGGCGCGACAAGGCTTGGGGTTGAGCCATACAGTTTTTTAGGCGCAGAATGGACGCCCTTGGGGTTTTACCTCGCCTGCTAGAAAAGGAAACTCGATGACTCGTCTTCGTGCCATCTGTACCGCGGTTGCACTGGTTTGCGCCAGCGGCCCTGTTTTTGCCGATACCGCCAGCCACAACGCCAGTGCCGAAGCTTTCCTGACCCTGGCGCACGCTGACAAATTGGGCACTCCGGTGTACATGCAAGTGCAGCAAATGTTCGCTCAGCGCTTTGAACAGACCAAAGCCCCTGAATCGAAAAAAGCCTTGCTGGAAACCTACCAGGCCAAAGCCAACGCCGCGCTGGACCAAGCCATTGGCTGGAACAAGCTGAAGCCGGACATGGTCAAGCTCTACACCACCAACTTCAGCGAATCCGAGCTCAAAGACCTGGTCGCGTTCTACAAGTCGCCACTGGGCAAGAAAGTCCTGGAAAAAATGCCGCAGCTCACTCAGCAATCGGCCCAGATGACTCAAGCCAAGCTGGAAAGCGCGGTGCCTGTGGTCAACAAACTGCTGGCCGACATGACTAACGAGCTGGATCCTAAAGCCGGCGCTGCTGCTCCTGCTGCCAAGAAAAAGCCTTAAGCGGAGCCCGGTATGACCATGCAACAACGCATCGAATCGACGCTGGGCCTGTTACAGCCCGAGCACCTGCAAGTGCTGGATGAAAGCCATATGCACAGTCGTGGGTTGCAGACTCACTTCAAGGCCGTGGTGGTCAGCCAGCAGTTCGAAGGGCTCAACCGCGTCAAGCGTCACCAGAAAGTCTACGGCACGCTCGGCGAGCTGATGGGCGAGTTCCATGCGTTGGCGCTGCATACCTACACGCCTGAAGAATGGGCACAGATCGACGCGGCCCCGGCCTCGCCGACCTGTGCTGGCGGCAGGTAGGAGCGAGGCTTGCCCGCGAAGGCGTCCTCAAGATCGCCTTCGCGGGCAAGCCTCGCTCCTACAGAAGCACTTATTTTTGTTAGACTGCACAACGCGCCGCTCACCCGGCGCGTTTTTTTTCGCATCCGGTTCACCCCTTACGAGGGTAGCCACCTGGAGAAACACCCATGACACAACAGATTGTCGTGGCGGCACTGTATAAGTTCGTCACTCTGGAAGATTACGTTGCCCTGCGCGAGCCACTGCTGCAAGCCATGGTCGACAACGGTATCAAAGGCACGCTGCTGATCGCCGAAGAAGGCATCAACGGCACCGTGTCCGGCAGCCGCGAAGGCATTGACGGGCTCATGGCCTGGCTCAAGAACGACCCGCGCATGGACGACATCGACCACAAAGAGTCGTACTGCGACGACCAACCGTTCTACCGCACCAAGGTCAAACTCAAGAAAGAAATCGTCACCCTCGGCGTCGAAGGCGTGGACCCGAACAAAAAGGTCGGCACCTATGTCGATCCACAGAACTGGAATGCGCTGATCAGCGACCCTGAAGTGCTGTTGATCGACACCCGTAACGATTACGAGGTTTCGATCGGCACTTTCGAAGGCGCCATCGACCCGAAAACCACCAGTTTTCGCGAATTCCCTGACTACATCAAAGCCCATTTCGACCCGGCCGTGCACAAGAAAGTCGCGATGTTCTGCACCGGCGGCATTCGTTGCGAGAAGGCCTCGAGCTACATGCTCAGCCAGGGTTTCGACGAGGTCTATCACCTCAAGGGCGGCATCCTGAAGTACCTCGAAGAGGTGCCGCAGGAAGAAACCAAATGGCAGGGCGACTGCTTCGTGTTCGACAACCGCGTGACCGTGCGCCATGACCTCAGCGAAGGCGACTACGATCAATGTCATGCCTGTCGTACCCCGGTGAGCGTCGAAGACCGTGCGTCCGAGCATTACGTGGCCGGCATCAGTTGCCCGCATTGCTGGGATACGCTGAGCGAGAAAACCCGTCGCAGCGCCATTGATCGACAGAAGCAGATCGAACTGGCCAAGGCGCGCAACCTGCCTCACCCGATCGGCTACAACTACAAGCAAACTCCTTCAGAGGCTTGAACCATGTCTGCCCAACGCCTGCTCTATGTGATGGACCCGATGTGTTCCTGGTGCTGGGGCTTTGCGCCCGTCGCCAACGCGCTGGTCGAGCAGGCGCAGGCCGCAGGGGTGGACGTGCATCTGGTGGTGGGCGGTTTGCGCACCGGCAGCGGCGCGGCGCTGGAGCCGACCACCCGGCGCTATATCCTTGAGCATTGGCAGGCCGTTACCGAGGCCACCGGCCAACCGTTCAAGACCGAAGGTGCGTTGCCTGACGGTTTTGTCTACGACACCGAACCTGCATGCCGGGCGCTGGTGACGGCGCGCAACCTGGCGCCGGATTGCGCGTGGAAACTGCTCGGGCTGATTCAACACGCGTTCTACGCCGAAGGCCGAGACGTTACCCGCGCCAGCGTTCTGGTCGAGTTGGCCGAGCAGGCCGGCCTGCCGCGCATCGAGTTTGCCGCCGCATTCGACCGTGCCGATCAGCACGCCGCGACCGCCGCCGATTTCACCTGGGTCCAGGACCTCGGCATTGCCGGATTTCCTACGCTGTTGGCCGAACGCAATGGTCAACTGGCGCTGTTGACCAATGGCTATCAACCGTTAAGTGAATTGTCGCCATTGCTCGGCCGTTGGCTGGAGCGCGCTGCCTGTGCATGACCTGCCCGATGACACGCCAGCTCCCAAGCGTGTCGATCGGCTGAGTTGGGCTGAAATCCGTCGCCTGGCCCTTCACCATAAAAAATCCCTGTGGATCGCCAATGGCGTGGCGGTGTTGGCCACCCTGTGCAGCGTGCCGATTCCTCTGCTGCTGCCATTGCTGGTGGACGAAGTCCTGCTGGGGCATGGCGATTCCGCGCTGAAAATCATGAATCACGCGTTGCCGGAAGGCTGGCAGAAAGCGGCGGGCTACATCGGCCTGATGCTGCTGGTGACCTTGTTGCTGCGCTGTGGTGCCTTGCTGTTCAACGTGGTGCAGGCGAAGCTGTTCGCGGCGCTGGCCAAAGACATCGTGTATCGCATTCGCATACGGCTGATCGAACGGCTCAAGCGCATTTCCCTGGGCGAATACGAAAGCCTGGGCAGCGGCACAGTGACCACGCACCTGGTCACGGACCTGGACACCCTGGACAAATTTGTCGGCGAGACACTCAGTCGATTCCTCGTGGCGATGCTGACGCTGGTCGGCACCGCCAGCATTCTGATCTGGATGCACTGGAAGCTGGCGCTGCTGATCATGTTGTTCAATCCGCTGGTGATCTACGCCACGGTGCAACTGGGCAAGCGGGTCAAGCACCTGAAGAAGCTCGAGAACGACAGCACCTCGCGTTTCACCCAGGCCCTGACCGAAACCCTCGATTCGATTCAAGAAGTGCGGGCCGGCAACCGCCAGGGGTTTTTCCTCGGACGTCTGGGACAGCGGGCCCGGGAAGTGCGCGATTACGCGGTGAACTCGCAGTGGAAGACCGATGCGTCGAACCGTGCCAGTGGCTTGCTGTTCCAGTTCGGCATCGATATTTTCCGCGCCGCGGCGATGCTCACCGTGTTGTTCTCCGACTTATCCATCGGCCAGATGCTGGCGGTGTTCAGCTACCTGTGGTTCATGATCGGTCCGGTGGAGCAGCTGCTCAATTTGCAATACGCCTATTACGCCGCCGGCGGTGCGCTGTCGCGGATCAACGAGTTGCTGGCCCGCGCCGATGAGCCCCAATACCCCGGCGGTGTCGATCCCTTCCAAGGGCGGGACACCGTGGGCATCGAAGTCCAGGGCTTGAGCTTCGGATACGGCGACGAGTTGGTGTTGAACCAGATGGACCTGTCCATCGCCCCCGGTGAAAAAGTGGCGATCGTCGGTGCCAGCGGTGGGGGCAAGAGCACCCTGGTGCAGTTGCTACTGGGGTTGTACACGCCCCTTGCCGGGACCATCCGCTTCGGTGGCTCGACCCAGCAGGAGATCGGCCTGGAGACCGTGCGCGAAAACGTCGCCGTGGTCCTGCAACACCCCGCGCTGTTCAACGACACCGTGCGCGCCAACCTGACGATGGGCCGCATACGCAGCGACGAGGCCTGCTGGCAGGCGCTGGAAATTGCCCAGCTGAACCAGACGGTTCGAGAGTTGCCTGATGGCCTGGACAGCATCGTCGGGCGCTCCGGCGTGCGTTTGTCCGGTGGCCAGCGGCAACGGCTGGCGATTGCGCGGATGGTGCTGGCCGAACCCAAGGTGGTGATTCTCGACGAGGCCACCTCGGCGCTGGACGCTGCCACCGAATACAACCTGCATCAGGCGCTGGCGCTGTTCTTGAGCAACCGCACCACGCTGATCATTGCGCATCGGTTGTCGGCGGTGAAACAGGCCGATCGGGTGCTGGTATTCGACGGCGGGCAAATTGCCGAGGATGGTGATCATCAGCAGCTGATTGCCGAAGGTGGGTTGTACGCCAAGCTTTATGGCCATTTACAGCAGCAATAGTGACAGTTCGCGCCAGGTTGACGGCTAGAGCACGCAAAATATGGGCGCTGGCTTGCCGGGATCGAATCCGCACCCTAGTCTAGCTGTAGCGATCACGTTGGATGATGATCTGGCAGTGCTAATGCAAGGGACCTCATGAAGCAAAAGCGGACTCTCGGAACCCCCAGGTTATTGGGCATCGTCTGGCCATTTATTGCCGTAGTGCTATTTCAAGCGCTGTTGGGCGGGGTCAGTCTCTATGTACTTTCGGCAGTTCGCGGCTATGTGGCCGGGGAAAGCCTGTGGTCCAAGGGCCAGAAGGACGCCATCTATTACCTCAATCTCTACGCGGACAGTCGCGACGGGGCCATTTTCCTCAAATACCAGAACGCCATTGCCGTACCCCAGGGGGGCCACGAGTTGCGCGTAGCGCTGGATCACCAGCCACCGAATATCGGAGCCGCACGCGTGGCGATTCTCAAGGGCGGCAATCACCCTGACGACGTCTCCAGCGTGATCTGGCTGTACCTCAATTTCCGGCATTTCAGCTACCTGGAAAAAGCCATCGACCGCTGGACGGTGGGTGATGCGTACCTGGTGCAACTCGATAACGTAGCCCAGGAGATGCATCAGCGCATTACCGAAAATCGGGCTTCGGACGCCGACATCAAGCGCTGGAAGGAGCAGATTTTTGCAATCAACGATGGTGTGACGCCTGCCGCCAAAGCCTTCAGCGATGCCTTGGGCGAGGGCTCGCGCTTGATTCTGCGCCTGCTGCTGGTAACGAACCTGGCCACGGCCCTGGGCTTGATCGCATTGGCCCTGATGCGCACGCACAAACTGCTCAAGCAGCGCCATGCCTTTGCCGAGGCCCTGCAGTTGGAGAAAGACCGGGCGCAGATCACCCTGCAATCCATTGGCGACGGGGTGATCACCACGGATGTCGACGGTGCGATCGCCTACATGAACCCGGCCGCCGAAGCGTTGACACACTGGAAAGGCGAGCAGGCCATCGGCTTGCCGCTGGCAGCCTTGTTCAATCTGCTGGATGACAACGCTCAGGCCGATGGTTTTACCTTGATCGAGCACATATTGAGTGGTCAGCTCAGCGGCGGCAGCGAGCATTCCAAACTGATCCAGCGCCTGGATGGCAGCACCGTCTCGGTCACCCTGGTCGGGGCGCCGATCCGCAATGCCGGCAAGGTCAGTGGCGCCGTGCTGGTGTTGCATGACATGACTCAGGAGCGCCAGTACATCGCCAATCTGTCCTGGCAGGCGACACACGACGCCTTGACCGGGCTGGCCAATCGTCGCGAGTTCGAGTATCGCCTGGAACAGGCGCTGCACAACCTGACGCGATACGCCGGGCGCCATGCCTTGATGTTCCTTGATCTGGACCAGTTCAAACTGGTCAACGATACCTGTGGCCATGCGGCGGGTGACGAGCTGCTACGGCATATCTGCGCGTTGTTGCAATCGGGCTTGCGCGAAGGTGACACCCTGGCCCGGCTGGGCGGAGACGAATTCGGGATTTTGCTGGAAAACTGTCCGCCGGAAGTTGCCGAGAAAATTGCCGAGAGCCTGCGCCATACCGTACAGAACCTGCACTTTGTGTGGAAAGGCCGGCCATTCGTCACAACGGTGAGCATCGGGATGGTTCATATCGCGCAAATCCCGACCACCCTCGAAGCTTCGCTGCGTGCTGCCGATATGGCTTGTTACATGGCCAAGGAAAAAGGGCGTAACCGTGTTCAGGTGTATAACGCTGATGATTCGGAACTGTCTCTGCGTTTCGGTGAGATGGCGTGGGTACAGCGCCTGCACATGGCCCTGGAAGAGGATCGCTTTTGCCTGTACTCCCAGGAAATCGCGCCCCTTGGCAATACCGAACGCGGCGGCGGTCATATAGAAATCCTGTTGCGTCTACATGATGAAGCCGGGCGCATGATATTGCCTGACAGTTTTATTCCGGCTGCCGAACGTTATGGCCTGATGACCGCACTTGATCGTTGGGTGGTGCAGAACGTATTCAAGATCATTGCCCAATGTATAGCCGAAGATCGCGAAGGTCCTTTGGCCATGTGTGCGATTAATCTGTCAGGCACTACTATCGGAGATGACGCGTTTCTGGACTTCCTGAGGGAACAGTTTGTTACTTGGTCCATTCCGCCTGAAATGATTTGTTTTGAAATTACAGAAACCAGTGCAATTTCCAATTTGGGAAGTGCAATTAGATTTATCAATGAACTCAAAGGTTTAGGCTGCCACTTTTCATTGGATGACTTCTGCGCCGGGATGTCCTCATTCGCTTACTTGAAACATTTACCTGTAGACTTCTTGAAGATCGATGGAAGTTTCGTAAAGGATATGCTGGACGACCCGATTAACCGCGCCATGGTAGAAGTGATCAACCACATCGGCCATGTCATGGGTAAGCGTACGATTGCCGAGTTTGTAGAAACACCCCAGATTGAGCAGGCATTGCTGGAGATCGGGGTCGACTTCGCTCAAGGGTATGTCATTGAACGCCCGCATCTGTTTACCTGCGATAGTTTGCAAAGTCGTCCTGCCAGGCCTCAACCTTTGTTATTCAAGGCGCCCGGCACGTTCCGTTGAAATCTCTTGCTGATCCTAACAATCACAATCAAAAGGAGCCCGACAGTGATCGACACATTCAACCGAACCGGACCACTCATGGAAGCTGCAAGTTATCCCGTATGGGCGCAACAGCTCATCAAGGACTGCAGCGAGAGTAAGCGCCGGGTTGTCGAACACGAACTGTATCAGCGCATGCGAGACAATAAGCTCAGCGCAAAAACCATGCGTCAGTACCTTATTGGTGGCTGGCCGGTCGTTGAACAGTTCGCGTTATACATGGCACAAAACCTGACCAAGACTCGTTTTGCCCGCCACCCAGGTGAAGACATGGCGCGTCGCTGGTTGATGCGCAACATTCGTGTCGAACTGAACCATGCCGATTACTGGGTGAACTGGAGTCGGGCCCATGGCGTCAGCCTGGAAGATTTGCAGGCGCAACACGTTGCCCCTGAACTTCACGCCTTGAGTCACTGGTGCTGGCATACGAGTTCGGCGGATTCGCTGATTGTCGCCATCGCCGCGACAAATTACGCTATCGAAGGGGCGACCGGGGAGTGGTCGGCCCTGGTCTGTTCCAATGGTGTCTACGCGGCAGCGTTTCCGGAGGAAGATCGCAAGCGGGCGATGAAGTGGTTGAAGATGCACGCCCAGTACGACGATGCCCATCCCTGGGAAGCGCTGGAAATCATCTGCACGCTGGCGGGCATGAACCCGAGCAAATCCCTGCAAGTGGAATTGCGCGAGGCTGTCTGCAAGAGCTACGACTACATGCACCTGTTCCTGGAGCGCTGCATGCAGCTGGAACACTCGGAAAAGGCTCCGGTCGCGCGTGAGCGCATGGCATTGGCCGAAAGCTGATCCATAGGCAACACGCAGTAAATGTGGGAGCGGGCTTGCTCGCGAATGCGCACTGACAGTCAACACCGTCGTTGAATGTCAGTCAGCATTCGCGAGCAAGCCCGCTCCCACATTGTCATCTGGCGTAGCTAAAAGTTTAACCCGCCATTGCCAACCGGTTACGCCCTTCGCGCTTGGCGACATATAACGCGCTGTCGGCCCGACGCAACAAACTATCGGCAGACTCGCCGGGCAGCAGGGTCGAGCAACCCAGGCTGACCGTCAGCTCGACCAGATTGCCATCGGCCTTGTAATCCTGCGCCTGCGCCGCAAACCGCAGTCGTTCGCCGACCATGGCAGCGGCTTCCCGAGTGGTGTTGGAGAGCAGGATCAGGAACTCTTCGCCACCAAACCGGAATACCATGTCCACATTCCGCAGCTGGTTCTTGATCGAGGCAGCGACAGCCTTGAGTACGTCATCGCCAGCGCTGTGCCCGTAATTATCGTTAACGTTCTTGAAGTGATCGATGTCCAGCATCAGCAGCGACAACGGCATCAAGTGGCGTCGCGACATCTCGATTTCACGCTGTAAGGTCTGATCCATGGCGATGCGGTTGCCGGTATCGGTCAACGGATCGCGCAGTGCACTTTGCGTCGCCGCGCGGTAAAGCAGGGCGTTGCGCATCGGGAACAGTAGAGCGGACAGCAACGACTCCAGATTGCCTTGTTCGTATTCGCTGAATCGCTGATTGCGGCGGAACACCAGTTCACCCAGGTTCTCGCTTTCATGACTGAGGCTGTAGGACACTGAATGATGGCCGCGCTGACCGAACTCCAGACGCAAGTCGCTGGCCGGGTGCTGATAATTCAACGCATCCAGCGGCACAAGGCGCTGAATCTCGCGGAAGAAAAGTCCGAGAATTCGTTGTGGCTCAAGACTGGTTTGCAGCTGCTGGCCGAGTTGCTGGCGCAATTGTGCAAGGCTGAGTGGCCGCTCCAGAAGGGCAGGGTGCTGACCAAAGCCCAGGCGTTGCAATTTGGCGCTGTCGAAGTCAATTGCGTTGGTCTGGGATGGTGATTTCATATGGCGTGAGCCCCTAAGCAGTAAGGCTGTCTTACAGGCTGGGTGAGAGCGGCTTTGGGCTGCGCGTCATACTGGTCCATCAGTCCCGTAGGACATTTGGCGCAAGTTTAGTCCGCTTTGCCGAAGATTAGTAACCTATCGACTGAGGCGTCTGCCCGACTGCTTTCACACGGCGTGTCTGAGCAACTTTAGAGCGAAAGTCATGCCAATGAGTTCATTTGAATAAAAAGCGTTAAAAATCAATATTTTGTGAGACTTGTCGTGAGTTTCTGTCAGACGGATCGACGGCGATTTGACTGGCGCGGCTGCAGTTACGAAACACTTTGAGCGCCGCGCCGGGAACCCGACGCGGTACAAAAAGCGACGTGCGGTTGTTACTGAGCGTTGAAAGCCTGGCCGTTGATGCCCGCACTGTCCGGGCCCATCAGGTACAGGTAGACCGGCATGATCTCCTCAGGCGTGGGGTTGTTCAGCGGGTTTTCACCCGGGTAAGCCTGGGCGCGCATGCTGGTGCGGGTGGCGCCCGGGTTGATGCTGTTGGAGCGCACTGGCGCCACGGTGTCGACTTCGTCGGCCAGGGTTTGCATCAGGCCTTCGGTGGCAAACTTGGAGACGCCATAAGCGCCCCAGTACGCACGACCCTTGCGACCGACGCTGCTGGAGGTGAACACCACCGAAGCGTCCTGGGACAGCTTGAGCAGGGGCAGCAGGGTGCTAGTCAGCATGAACATGGCGTTGACGTTCACTTGCATGACGCGCATGAAGTTTTCGCCGGACAGTTGCTCGATCGGCGTGCGTGGACCAATGATCGACGCGTTGTGCAGCAAACCGTCGAGGTGGCCGAACTCTGTTTCGATCATCGCGGCCAGCTCGTCGTATTGATGAGGCAGCGCGGTTTCCAGGTTGAACGGGATCACCGCGGGTTGTGGATGCCCGGCGGCCTCGATTTCGTCATAGACCTGAGTCAGGTTGGCTTCGGTCTTGCCCAGCAACAACACGGTGGCGCCATGGGCTGCGTAAGTTTTCGCAGCCGCAGCGCCAATGCCGCGACCTGCGCCGGTGACCAGAATGACCCGGTCCTTGAGCAATTCAGGGCGGGCGGAATAATCAAACATAAGAAACCTCACAACAATTCAATTTGCAGGCATCACACCTGTGGCGAGAATGCTTTTGTGGCGAGGGGGCTTGCCCCCGTTGGGTCGCGAAGCGGCCCCAAAATATTAGCCTCGATTGCGTCAGGGAAATCGCGTCGGAAGATTTTGGGGCCGCTGCGCAGCCCAACGGGGGCAAGCCCCCTCGCCACAATGTTCCCGGCAACCATCAGGTCAGCAGCCGCAGAGGGCGCTATCCAAAACCTTGCGCAACTCAAGGGGATGATCCACCACCACATCCGCACCCCAATGCCGCGGGTTATCGTCCGGGTGAATGTAGCCGTAGGTCACGGCAGCCGTTTTGGTGCCGGCATCACGACCGGACTCGATATCGCGCAGATCATCACCCACGAACAACACGCTGGCCGGGTCCAGGTCGAGCATCTTGCACGCCAGGATCAATGGCTCAGGGTCCGGTTTACTGTTTTTGACATGGTCTGGGCAGATCAGCAGCGCCGAGCGTTCAGCCAGCCCCAGTTGTTGCATGATCGGCTCGGCGAAGCGCACAGGCTTGTTGGTCACCACGCCCCAGATCAGGTTGGCCTTCTCGATGTCGGCCAGCAGTTCGCCCATGCCGTCGAACAGCTTGCTGTGGACCGCGCAATCCTTGAGGTAACGCTCGAGGAACTCCAGGCGCAGTTCTTCAAAGCCCGGTGATTCCGGGTCCATGGAGAAGGTCACGGCGACCATCGCCTTGGCGCCACCGGAAATCTCGTCGCGGATGTGTTTGTCGTTGACCGGCGGCAAGCCGCGATCGGCGCGCATCGCCTGGCAGATGGCGATGAAGTCCGGCGCGGTGTCGAGCAGGGTGCCGTCCATGTCGAAAAGGACTGCTCTGATACGCATCGGCTTACTCCTCGCGCAGGGTCTGGATCATGTAGTTGACGTCCACGTCGGACGCCAGTTTGTAGTGCTTGGTCAGCGGATTGTACGTCAGCCCGATGATGTCCTTGACGGTCAGACCAGCCATGCGGCTCCAGGCACCCAGCTCGGAAGGGCGGATGAACTTCTTGAAGTCGTGAGTGCCCCGTGGCAGCAACTTCATGATGTATTCGGCGCCGACGATGGCGAACAGATACGCCTTCGGATTGCGGTTGATGGTGGAGAAGAACACCTGGCCGCCCGGTTTGACCATTTTGAAGCAGGCGCGGATCACCGAGGACGGATCCGGCACGTGCTCGAGCATTTCCAAGCAGGTGACCACGTCGAACTGCTCAGGCATTTCTTCGGCCAGCGCTTCGGCGGTGATCTGTCGGTATTCAACGCTCACGCCGGATTCCAGCTGATGCAATTGCGCGACCGCCAGTGGCGCTTCACCCATGTCGATGCCCATGACGGTAGCGCCGCGCTGAGCCATGGCTTCGCTGAGGATGCCGCCGCCGCAGCCCACATCGAGGACTTTCTTGCCGGCCAGATTGACCCGTTCGTCAATCCAGTTGACCCGCAGCGGGTTGATGTCGTGCAGCGGTTTGAACTCGCTTTCGCGGTCCCACCAGCGGTGGGCCAGGGCTTCGAATTTGGCGATTTCGGCGTAGTCGACGTTGCTCATGGTTTAAGTCCTCTAAAACTTGAAAAATCCTGTTGCCCCGGAATTCAGTCCGGGGGGCTTACTATTCGGTGTGGCCGCTGATGCGTTGACCCCAGGCCTTGGCGGTGGCGCAGAGCTGTTCCTCGTCCAGGCGGGTCAGGCGACGGTCGTCGAGCAATTGTGTGCCGGCGACCCACAGGTGTTTCACGCAGTCGCGGCCGGTGGCGTATATAAGCTGCGAAACCGGATCGTAGACCGGTTGCTGTGCCAGGCCCGACAGGTCGAACGCGACGATGTCCGCGGCTTTGCCGACTTCCAGCGAGCCGGTTTCAGCCTCGATCCCCAGCGCGCGGGCGCCGTTGAGCGTGGCCATGCGCAGCGCACGATGGGCGTCCAGCGCGGTGGCCGAGCCAGCGACAGCCTTGGCCAGCAGTGCGGCAGTGCGGGTTTCGCCGAGCAAGTCGAGGTCGTTGTTGCTGGCCGCGCCATCGGTACCGACGGCGACATTGACGCCGGCCTGCCACAGACGCTCGACCGGGCAGAAGCCGCTCGCCAGCTTGAGATTGGACTCCGGGCAATGAATCACATTGGTGTTGCTTTCTACCAGCAGCACCAGGTCTTCATCGCTGATCTGGGTCATGTGAACGGCCTGGAAGCGCGGGCCGAGCAATCCCAGGCGTCCGAGTCGGGCCAGTGGGCGTTCACCGCGCTGCTCGACCGATTGCTGCACTTCGAACGCGGTTTCATGGACGTGCATGTGAATCGAGGCGTCCAGCTCTTCGGCGATCACCCGGATTTTCTCCAGGTTCTCGTCGCCCACGGTGTAGGGCGCATGGGGGCCGAAGATGACTTTTATCCGCTCGTGGTGCTTGAGGTCACCGAACAATTCGACGCCCTGACGAATGGCTTCGTCCGCCGTGCCGGCGCCTGGAATCGGGAAGTCGAGAATCGGAATGGCGATCTGCGCGCGAATACCGCTGTTATGCACCCGCTCGCTGGCAACCTTCGGGAAGAAATACATGTCAGAGAAGCAGGTGATGCCACCTTTGATCTGCTCGGCGATCGCCAGGTCGGTGCCATCGCGTACAAACGCTTCATCGACCCACTTGGCCTCGGCGGGCCAAATGTGGTTTTCCAGCCAGGTCATCAGCGGTAGATCGTCGGCCAGGCCCCGGAACAGCGTCATCGCCGCATGCCCGTGGGCATTGATCAGGCCGGGGCTGAGCAACATGTCCGGCAACTCACGCACTTCGGTTGCGTTAAGCTTCAGCGCAGCCGACCTTGGGCCGATAAACACAATGCGCCCGTCGCGAATGCCCAGGCCGTGCTCTTTGAGGACAACGCCAGCGGGTTCGACGGGTACCAGCCAGGTCGGCAGCAATAACAGGTCGAGCGCAGCGGCAGTGTTCGGCATCGAGGGTCGGTTCCAGTGCTTTTGTAAAGGATGGCGAAGTATACCCGAGCGTCTTCGCGGGGGGATCGCTATAATCGGCGGCTTTTGTTCATGAGTGCGGGGTGTGGGATGCGCGATCGACTGTTGGCTGCGGAGAAGGTGAAGGCCATCGATTGGCGTGATGGCGCCCTGTACCTGCTGGATCAGCGTGTTTTGCCGTTCGAGGAAACGTGGATCGCCTACACCGGCGCCGCGGGCGTGGCCGAGGCCATTCGCTCGATGGTGGTGCGCGGCGCGCCGGCCATCGGCATCAGTGCCGCCTATGGCGTGGTGTTGGCGGCCCGTGCCCGCTTCGCCGAGGGTGGCGATTGGCATACGGCGCTGGAAGAAGATTTCGCGCTGCTCGCCGATTCCCGTCCAACCGCAGTCAATTTGTTCTGGGCCCTGGGCCGTATGCGCGAACGGCTTGAGCGCTTGAAGCATCACGCCGATCCGCTGGCCGTGCTTGAAGCGGAAGCCATCGCCATTCATGAAAGTGATCGCGAAGCCAACCTGACCATGGCGCAACTTGGTGTGGACCTGATCCGCAAGCACCAAGGCAATGCGCAAGCAATCCTGACTCACTGCAATACCGGCGCACTGGCCACCGGCGGCTTCGGAACGGCGTTGGGGGTGATTCGCGGGGCCTTTATCGAAGGCATGGTCGAGCGCGTCTACGCCGACGAAACCCGCCCATGGCTGCAAGGTTCGCGATTGACCGCCTGGGAATTGGCCAATGAAGGCATTCCCGTGACCGTCAACGCCGACTCCGCCGCCGCGCACATCATGAAAACCAAAGGCGTGACCTGGGTGATCGTCGGCGCTGACCGGATCACCGCCAATGGCGACGTGGCGAACAAGATCGGCACGTATCAGTTGGCGGTTAACGCCATGCACCACGGCGTGCGCTTCATGGTGGTGGCGCCGAGTTCGACCATCGACATGAACCTGGCCAGCGGCGACGAGATTCCTATCGAAGAGCGCGATGGTCGCGAGTTGCTGGAAGTCGGCGGCAAGCGGGTCGGGGCGGAGGTTGATGCGTTCAACCCGGTGTTCGACGTGACCCCGGCGGACCTGATCGATGCGATCGTCACCGAAAAAGGCATCGTCGAACGCCCGGACACCGCGAAAATGGCGCAGTTGATGTGCCGTAAGCGTCTGCATTAAAGATTTCTGGCGCCTGATAAATCGCCTTCGCGGGCAAGCCTCGCTCCTACAGGTTCGCGCGATCTGTAGGAGCGAGGCTTGCCCGCGAAGAACGATGACTCGGTCTCCCGCTCCTGATACCCCAAATTCTGCTTGCGAATCTTGGGTTGTGACGGCTCTAAGCCTCTCTCGTCCCCTTTCAGCCTGCCACCAGTCAACTAACTACACTCCATGCGCATCTGGGGGATAGGTGCGTGGCGGCTCTTGTGATAACATCCGGCGTTTTCCGAGGCAGTCCCACGGGGTTGTCTTTACTGCGCAAATCCATGGTTCAACTTGTTGATTTGTCGTAAGTCGGTGCATGGCACTCAGCCTGCAGCGGCGAGCTTCGTTCGTCCCATATGGATGTGACGAAGTTTCACCAGAAAAAGGAATCGAGCTTCTCATGGGCGAACTGGCCAAAGAAATCCTCCCGGTCAATATCGAAGACGAGCTGAAGCAGTCCTACCTCGACTACGCGATGAGCGTAATCGTCGGGCGGGCCCTGCCGGATGCGCGCGATGGCTTGAAGCCCGTGCACCGGCGTGTGCTGTTCGCGATGAGCGAGCTGGGCAACGACTTCAACAAGCCGTACAAGAAATCTGCCCGTGTTGTCGGTGACGTAATCGGTAAGTATCACCCGCACGGTGATACCGCGGTGTACGACACCATCGTCCGGATGGCGCAGCCATTCTCGCTGCGCTACCTGCTGGTAGACGGCCAGGGCAACTTCGGTTCGGTGGACGGCGACAACGCTGCCGCCATGCGATACACCGAAGTGCGCATGACCAAGCTGGCGCACGAGCTGCTGGCTGACCTGCACAAAGAAACCGTGGACTGGGTGCCGAACTACGACGGCACCGAAATGATCCCGGCGGTCATGCCGACCCGTATTCCCAACCTGCTGGTCAACGGCTCCAGCGGTATCGCCGTGGGCATGGCGACCAACATCCCGCCGCACAACCTCGGTGAAGTCATCGACGGTTGCCTGGCGCTCATCGACAACCCTGAGTTGACCATCGATGAGCTGATGCAATACATCCCTGGTCCGGACTTCCCGACCGCGGCGATCATCAACGGTCGCGCCGGCATCATCGAAGCCTACCGCACCGGTCGCGGGCGCATTTACATGCGCGCCCGCTCGATGATCGAAGACATCGACAAGGTCGGTGGCCGTCAGCAGATCGTCATCACCGAACTCCCATACCAGCTGAACAAGGCCCGTCTGATCGAGAAGATCGCCGAGCTGGTAAAAGAGAAGAAGCTTGAAGGCATCACCGAACTGCGCGACGAGTCCGACAAGGACGGTATGCGCGTCGTGATCGAGCTGCGTCGCGGCGAAGTGCCTGAGGTCATCCTCAACAACCTTTACGCCCAGACCCAGCTGCAAGCCGTTTTCGGTATCAACATCGTCGCGCTGATCGACGGCCGTCCACGGATCCTGAACCTCAAGGACCTGCTGGAAGCTTTCGTTCGCCACCGTCGCGAAGTGGTTACCCGCCGTACCGTGTTCGAACTGCGTAAAGCCCGCGAACGTGGTCACATTCTGGAAGGTCAAGCGGTTGCCCTGTCGAACATCGACCCGGTCATCGCCCTGATCAAGGCTTCGCCGACCCCGTCGGAAGCCAAGGAAGCGCTGATCAAGACTGCGTGGGAATCTTCCGCCGTGGTCGCGATGGTTGAGCGTGCCGGCGCTGACTCTTGCCGTCCAGAGACCCTGGACCCGCAATACGGTCTGCGCGAAGGCAAGTACTTCCTGTCGCCGGAACAGGCGCAAGCCATTCTGGAACTGCGTCTGCACCGCCTGACCGGTCTGGAACACGAAAAGCTGCTGGCCGAGTATCAAGAGATCCTCAACCAGATCGGCGAGCTGATCCGCATCCTCAGCAGCGCCACACGCCTGATGGAAGTGATCCGCGAAGAGCTGGAAGTGATCCGCGCCGAATACGGCGACGTGCGCCGCACCGAGATTCTCGATGCCCGTCTCGACCTGACCCTGGGTGACATGATCCCGGAAGAAGAGCGCGTCGTGACGATTTCCCACGGTGGCTATGCCAAGACCCAGCCATTGGCTGCGTACCAGGCTCAGCGTCGTGGCGGTAAAGGCAAATCGGCTACCGGCGTCAAGGATGAGGACTACATCGCTCACCTGCTGGTCGCCAACAGCCACACCACGCTGCTGCTGTTCTCCAGCAAAGGCAAAGTGTACTGGCTGAAAACCTACGAAATCCCGGAAGCTTCCCGCGCTGCCCGTGGTCGTCCGCTGGTCAACCTGCTGCCGCTGGACAGTGATGAATACATCACCACCATGCTGCCGGTCGACGAATACACCGAAGGTCACTTCATCTTCATGGCCACTGCCAAAGGCACCGTGAAGAAGACCCCGCTGGAATCCTTCAGCCGTCAACGCAGCGTCGGTCTGATCGCGTTGGAGCTGGACGAAGGTGACGTACTGATTTCGGCCGCCATTACCGATGGCGAGCGCGAAGTCATGCTGTTCTCCGACGGCGGCAAGGTCACTCGCTTCAAGGAAACCGACGTTCGCGCCATGGGCCGTACCGCTCGCGGTGTTCGCGGCATGCGTCTGCCGGAAGGCCAGAAGCTGATTTCCATGCTGATCCCGGAAGAAGGCAGCCAGATCCTGACCGCTTCGGCCCGTGGTTTCGGCAAGCGCACGGCGATCACCGAGTTCCCTGAGTACAAACGTGGTGGTCAGGGCGTTATCGCCATGGTCAGCAACGACCGTAACGGCCGTCTGGTCGGTGCAGTCCAGGTACTCGACGGCGAGGAGATCATGCTGATTTCCGACCAGGGCACACTGGTTCGTACCCGTGTCGACGAAGTTTCCAGTCTGGGTCGTAACACCCAGGGCGTGACCCTCATCAAACTGGCCAGCGATGAAACGCTGGTCGGTCTGGAGCGGGTCCAGGAGCCGTCGGAAGTCGAAGGCGAAGAGCTGGAAGGTGAAGAGGGTGCGGTGTTCGACGGCGAAGTCGTAATCGACGACGTTGTTGAAGATCAGCAACTCGACGCCGCTGCGGACGAAGAGCCACAGGAGTAAGTGGACAAACAGGGGGCGGATGAAAATTCGCCCCCTTGTTGTTTGTCCCTGATGAAATATCGACACTCATGGAGATCGGTGTGGGTGCCGGGCTTTTGTGGCGAGGGGCTTGCCCCCGTTGGGGGGCGAAGCGCCCCTGAAACCAGTCGCCGCTATCTTGCATGAGAGCGTGGTGACCGGTTTGCGATTGCTTCGCAATCGAACGGGGGCAAGCCCCCTCGCCACAGGCAAGCCCGCTCCCACATGGGGTCTGTGTCGACTGATATGTTTGTACGATCCACCAAATCAGAGCGAGATTGGATGTGAGCAAGAGAGCCTATAACTTCTGTGCCGGTCCTGCGGCACTTCCCGAAGCTGTCCTGCAGCGCGCCCAGGGTGAACTCCTTGATTGGCACGGCAAGGGCCTGTCGGTCATGGAAATGAGCCATCGCAGTGATGAGTTCGTGTCCATCGCCACCAAGGCCGAGCAGGATCTGCGTGATCTGCTGAATATCCCCTCGAACTACAAAGTGCTGTTTCTGCAAGGTGGCGCCAGCCAGCAATTTGCTCAGATCCCTCTGAACCTGTTGCCGGAAAGCGGCACCGCCGACTATATCGACACCGGTATCTGGTCGCAGAAAGCCATCGAAGAAGCCTCGCGCTACGGCCACGTCAACGTTGCCGCTACCGCCAAGCCTTACGACTATTTCGCTATTCCCGGTCAGAACGAATGGAATCTGTCGAAAGATGCGGCCTACGTTCACTACGCACCGAACGAAACCATTGGCGGTCTGGAATTCAACTGGGTACCGGAAACCGGTGACGTTCCGCTGGTTGCCGACATGTCTTCGGACATCCTCTCGCGTCCAATCGACGTTTCGCGCTTCGGCATGATCTACGCCGGCGCCCAGAAAAACATCGGCCCGAGCGGCATCGTCGTGAACATCATTCGCGAAGACCTGTTGGGGCATGCCCGTTCCCTGTGCCCGACCATGCTCAACTACAAGGTCGCGGCCGATAACGGCTCGATGTACAACACCCCACCAACCCTGGCCTGGTACCTGTCCGGTCTGGTATTCGAGTGGCTGAAAGAGCAGGGTGGTGTTGAAGCCATCGGCAAGCTCAATGAAGTGAAACAGCGCACGCTGTACGACTTCATCGACGCCAGCGGCTTGTACAGCAACCCGATCAACAAGTCGGATCGCTCATGGATGAACGTGCCATTCCGCCTGGCTGACGATCGTCTCGACAAGCCATTTCTGGTCGGTGCCGACGAGCGTGGCCTGTTGAACCTCAAGGGTCACCGTTCCGTGGGCGGCATGCGTGCCTCCATCTATAACGCCGTCGACATCGTTGCGGTCAACGCACTGGTTTCGTACATGGCAGAGTTCGAGAAGGAACACGGCTAATGTCTGAGCAAGAACTCAAGGCACTGCGCGTTCGCATTGATGCCCTGGACACCAAAGTCCTGGAGCTGATCAGTGAGCGCGCACGCTGCGCCCAGGAAGTTGCGCGAGTAAAGATGGCCTCGCTGGCCGAAGGCGAAGTGCCGGTGTTCTATCGTCCTGAGCGCGAAGCTCAGGTGCTCAAGCGCGTGATGGAGCGCAACCAGGGGCCGCTGGGCAACGAAGAGATGGCGCGTTTGTTCCGCGAAATCATGTCCTCGTGCCTAGCCCTCGAGCAGCCACTGAAAGTGGCTTACCTCGGCCCTGAAGGCACCTTCACCCAAGCCGCCGCCATGAAACACTTCGGTCACGCCGTGATCAGCAAGCCGATGGCAGCGATCGACGAAGTGTTCCGTGAAGTGGCGGCCGGTGCGGTGAATTTTGGCGTGGTCCCGGTGGAAAACTCCACCGAGGGCGCGGTCAACCACACCCTCGACAGCTTCCTCGAACACGACATGGTCATCTGTGGCGAAGTCGAGTTGCGGATTCACCACCACTTGCTGGTCGGTGAAAACACCAAGACCGACAGCATCAGCCGCATCTATTCCCACGCCCAGTCGCTGGCCCAGTGCCGCAAGTGGCTGGACGCGCACTACCCGAATGTCGAGCGCGTGGCGGTTTCGAGCAACGCCGAAGCGGCCAAGCGGGTCAAGGGTGAGTGGAACTCGGCGGCGATTGCCGGCGACATGGCGGCAAGCTTGTACGGGTTGACCCGTCTGGCCGAGAAAATCGAGGATCGCCCGGACAACTCCACGCGATTCCTGATGATCGGCAGCCAGGAAGTGCCGCCGACCGGCGACGACAAGACCTCGATCATCGTCTCCATGAGCAACAAGCCCGGTGCGCTTCATGAGTTGCTGGTGCCGTTCCATGACAACGGCATCGACCTGACGCGAATCGAGACCCGTCCGTCGCGCAGCGGTAAATGGACCTACGTGTTCTTCATCGACTTCGTCGGTCACCACCGTGATCCGTTGATCAAAGGCGTATTGGAAAAGATCAGTCAGGAAGCAGTAGCACTCAAAGTGCTGGGTTCCTACCCGAAAGCAGTTCTCTAAGGGGTAGCAAATGAGTGGCAACTTCCTCGCTCTGGCACAGCCGGGCGTGCAACAACTTTCGCCTTACGTTCCGGGCAAACCCGTGGACGAACTGGCGCGTGAGCTGAACATCGATCCGGCCAAAATCATCAAGCTGGCCAGCAATGAAAACCCGTTGGGCGCCAGTCCCAAGGCGCTGGCGGCCATTCGCGACGAACTGACCGAGCTGACCCGCTATCCGGACGGCAACGGTTTTGCGCTCAAGACCCTGCTGGCCGAGCAGTGCCGCGTCGAGCTGAATCAAGTGACGCTGGGCAACGGTTCCAACGACATTCTGGAACTGGTGGCGCGCGCTTACCTGGCGCCCGGCCTGAACGCGGTGTTCAGTGAGCATGCGTTTGCGGTCTATCCGATCGCCACTCAAGCCGTCGGCGCGACGGCCAAAGT
Source organism: Pseudomonas sp. NPDC099000 (assembly GCF_044759925.1). NCBI lineage: Bacteria > Pseudomonadati > Pseudomonadota > Gammaproteobacteria > Pseudomonadales > Pseudomonadaceae > Pseudomonas > Pseudomonas sp. NPDC099000. Next base: position 4,480 of record NZ_JBIWAF010000032.1, on the reverse strand, counting down.
GATCCCGGCCAAAGACTGGGGCCATGACCTGCCGGCCATGCTGGCCGCGATCGATGCCGATACCCGTGTGGTGTTCATCGCCAACCCGAACAACCCGACCGGAACCTGGTTCGGTGCCGAGGCGCTGGACGAGTTCCTGCAGGATGTGCCTGAGCATGTTCTGGTGGTGCTGGACGAGGCCTACATCGAATACGCCGAGGGCAGCGACTTGCCGGATGGCCTGGACTTCCTGGCGGCGTACCCGAATCTGCTGGTTTCGCGCACGTTCTCCAAGGCTTATGGCCTGGCGGCGCTGCGGGTCGGTTATGGCTTGTCCACCGCCGTAGTCGCCGATGTGCTGAACCGCGTGCGTCAGCCGTTCAACGTCAACAGCCTGGCCTTGGCCGCTGCGTGCGCTGCGCTGCAAGACACCGACTACCTGGCTGAAAGCCGTCGCCTGAACGAATCCGGCATGCAGCAACTGGAAGTGGGATTGCGTGAGTTGGGGCTGAGCTGGATTCCATCCAAGGGCAACTTCATCTGCGTCGATATGGGGCAGGTGGCTGCGCCGATCTTCCAGGGTTTGCTACGCGAAGGCGTGATCGTGCGTCCGGTCGCCAACTACGGCATGCCGAACCATCTGCGCATCACCATCGGTTTGCCGGCTGAAAACAGTCGCTTCCTCGAGGCGCTGACCAAGGTTCTGGCTCGTGGTTGATGTCACTGCGCTGCAATCTGCTGCCCCTATGATCGGTCGCCTGGTGGTGGTCGGTCTGGGGTTGATCGGCGGTTCGTTTGCCAAGGGGTTGCGTGAAAGTGGCCTGTGCCGCGAAGTGGTCGGGGTCGATCTCGACCCGCAGTCGCGCAAGCTCGCGGTTGAATTGGGCGTGGTGGATCGCTGCGAAGAAGACCTGGCCGTTGCTTGTCAGGGCGCGGATGTGATCCAGCTCGCCGTGCCGATCCTCGCCATGGAAAAAATGCTTGGTCGATTGGCCGGCATGGACCTGGGGCAAGCGATTCTCACCGACGTTGGCAGCGCCAAAGGCAACGTGGTGCGTGCCGCGACCGAAGCATTTGGCGGCATGCCGACGCGTTTTGTGCCGGGCCATCCGATTGCCGGGTCCGAGCAGAGCGGGGTGGAAGCCTCTAATGCCGAGCTGTTCCGTCGCCATAAAGTGATTTTGACGCCGCTGGATCAAACCGATCCGGCCGCGCTGGCAATGGTCGACCGTTTGTGGCGCGAATTGGGCGCGGATGTCGAGCACATGCAGGTCGAGCGTCACGACGAAGTGTTGGCGGCGACCAGCCATTTGCCGCACTTGTTGGCGTTCGGTCTGGTCGATTCGTTGGCCAAGCGCAATGAAAATCTTGAGATCTTCCGTTACGCTGCGGGCGGTTTCCGCGATTTCACAAGAATCGCAGGTAGCGACCCGGTCATGTGGCACGACATCTTCCTCGCCAACCGCGAAGCTGTCCTGCGCACACTTGATACATTTCGCAGCGACCTCGACGCCTTGCGCGACGCGGTCGATGCAGGGGATGGGCACCAATTGTTGGGCGTGTTCACTCGCGCCCGGGTTGCCCGCGAACATTTCAGTAAAATCCTGGCCCGCCGGGCTTATGTGGACGCTATGAATTCCAACGACCTGATTTTCCTGGCACAACCTGGTGGCCGCCTGACTGGGCGGATTCGAGTACCGGGCGACAAATCGATTTCCCACCGTTCGATCATGCTCGGCTCCCTGGCTGAAGGCGTCACCGAAGTGGAAGGTTTCCTCGAGGGCGAAGATGCCCTGGCAACCTTGCAAGCCTTCCGCGACATGGGCGTGGTGATCGAAGGTCCGCACCACGGTCGCGTGACCATTCACGGCGTCGGCCTGCATGGCTTGAAGCCTGCGCCGGGCCCGATCTATCTGGGCAACTCCGGTACGTCGATGCGTCTGCTGTCTGGCCTGCTGGCTGCGCAGGACTTCGATAGCACGCTCACTGGCGATGCGTCGCTGTCCAAGCGCCCGATGAATCGCGTGGCCAATCCGCTGCGTGAAATGGGTGCGGTGATCGAGACTGCTGCTGAAGGTCGTCCACCGATGACTATTCGTGGCGGCAACAAGCTCAAGGGCCTGACTTACACCATGCCGATGGCCAGTGCCCAGGTTAAATCCTGCCTGTTGCTGGCCGGCCTTTACGCCGAAGGCAAGACCACCGTCACCGAGCCGGCTCCGACCCGCGACCACACCGAGCGCATGCTGCGTGGCTTCGGCTACCCGGTGACCGTCAACGGTGCCACCGCATCGGTCGAGTCCGGCCACAAGTTGACCGCGACCCACATTGAAGTGCCGGGCGATATCTCGTCGTCGGCGTTCTTCCTGGTGGCCGCGTCGATCGCCGAAGGTTCTGAGCTGGTGCTTGAGCACGTCGGCATCAACCCGACCCGTACTGGCGTGATCGACATCCTGCGCCTGATGGGCGCTGACATCACCCTGGAAAACCAGCGTGAAGTCGGCGGTGAGCCGGTGGCGGATCTGCGCGTACGTGCAGCTAAACTCAAAGGTATCGAGATTCCCGAAGCGCTGGTTCCGCTGGCCATCGACGAATTCCCGGTGCTGTTTGTGGCGGCGGCCTGTGCCGAAGGGCGCACCGTGTTGCGCGGCGCCGAAGAGCTGCGAGTCAAGGAGTCCGACCGTATCCAGGTCATGGCCGATGGCTTGCTGGCGCTGGGCGTCAAATGCGAACCAACCCCGGACGGCATCATCATCGACGGCGGCCTGATCGGCGGCGGCGAAGTGCACGGTCACGGCGATCACCGGATTGCCATGGCCTTCAGCGTGGCTTCGCTGCGCGCCACTGCGCCGATCCGTATCCATGACTGTGCCAACGTCGCGACGTCGTTCCCGAACTTCCTCGCGCTGTGCGCGCAGGTCGGCATCCGTGTTGCACAAGAGGCTCAGTCGTGAAAATCATTGCACCGGTCATCACCATTGATGGGCCAAGCGGCTCTGGCAAAGGCACGGTCGCCGGGATACTGGCCAAGCGCCTGGGCTGGAATCTGCTGGACTCCGGTGCGCTTTATCGTCTGTTGGCGTTCGCTGCGCATAACCACGGCGTTGACCTGACTAATGAAGAACTGCTGAAAAAACTGGCCGCTCATCTGGATGTGCAGTTCATTGCGGCGACCGACGGTCAGCTGCAGCGGATCATTCTGGAGGGTGACGAAGTCAGTGATGTCATCCGCACCGAGAGCGTTGGTTCAGGTGCTTCCCAGGTCGCGGCATTGCCCGCCGTGCGTGAGGCGCTGCTGCAGCGCCAGCGTGCCTTTCAGGAAGCACCGGGTCTGGTGGCTGACGGTCGGGACATGGGCACAGTGGTTTTTCCGGACGCGCCGCTGAAGATATTCCTCACTGCCAGTGCCGAGGAGCGTGCGCGCCGTCGATACTTGCAGTTGAAGGGCAAAGTCGATGGTGTTAGTCTGTCGAGTCTGCTAGATGAGATCCGTGCACGCGATGAGCGTGACACCCAGCGAGCGGTAGCCCCGCTCAAGCCGGCGGCTGACGCCATACAGCTGGATTCCACGGAATTATCCATCGATCAGGTGCTGGAACGCATCATGAGCGAGATCGCCATTCGCGATATCGCCGGGTGACCAAGAAGGCCGCAGGGGACCAGTCATAGTCCTGTGGCGCTTCTTCTAAATGAAACTAACCCACACCGTCTGGGGTGTGGAGATGGGCGTATCCTTCGCCCTCATTCACAGGAATTAAAATGAGCGAAAGCTTTGCGGAACTCTTTGAAGAAAGCCTAAAAACCCTGAACCTTCAGGCAGGCTCCATCATCACCGGTGTTATCGTTGATATCGATTACCAAGCTCGCTGGGTAACCGTTCACGCTGGCCTGAAGTCTGAAGCACTCATCCCGCTTGAGCAGTTCTACAACGATGCTGGCGAACTGACTATCAACGTCGGTGACGAAGTTCACGTTGCTCTGGACTCGGTTGAAGACGGCTTTGGCGAAACCAAGCTGTCCCGTGAAAAAGCCAAGCGCGCTGAATGCTGGATTGTTCTGGAAGCAGCCTTCGCAGCCGAAGAAGTGGTCAAGGGCGTTATCAACGGTAAGGTTAAAGGCGGCTTCACTGTCGACGTTAACGGCATCCGTGCGTTCCTGCCAGGTTCTCTGGTTGACGTCCGTCCTGTGCGCGATACCACGCACCTGGAAGGCAAAGAGCTGGAATTCAAGGTCATCAAGCTCGACCAGAAACGCAACAACGTTGTCGTTTCCCGTCGTAGCGTCCTCGAAGCCGAGAACTCCGCTGAGCGTGAAGCTCTGCTGGAATCCCTGCAGGAAGGCCAACAAGTCAAAGGTATCGTCAAAAACCTCACCGATTACGGCGCATTCGTCGATCTGGGTGGCGTCGATGGCCTGCTGCACATTACCGACATGGCTTGGAAGCGTATCAAGCATCCTTCCGAAATCGTCAACGATGGCGACGAGATCGATGTCAAGGTTC
>NZ_JBIWAF010000031.1:0-56045 GCF_044759925.1 Pseudomonas sp. NPDC099000 | reverse complement strand
CGCAATAATCCTGTACCGCTGATAGCTTCGCTTGAATCGTGTACTTTCCCATGAAACACCCCATCGGTCGTGTCCAACTTTTGGGGTGCACACCAGAGCGTGGGAACGATCAGCGGTTACCCTCCTGCACCTGCACACTCGCCGTCATCCCCGAACTCAAATTCATCCCTTCCGGTAATTTATCAATCTTGATCCGCACCGGAATCCGCTGCGCCAGCCTCACCCAGTTGAACGTCGGTTCTACCTCCGCCAACAACTGCCCATCCGGCGTGGTATTACGATCGGTAATCCCGCGGCTGATGCTTTCCACGTGCCCTTCCAGCGCTTCCCCCGCGCTCATCAACCAGACCTTCACCGGATCGCCAACCCGAATCCGCGGCAACTTGGTTTCTTCGAAATACGCCTGCACATAAAAGGTCGAATCATCGATCAACGCCATCACCGGTTGCCCGGCATTCACGTAGTTGCCTTGGGCCAGGCGCAGGTTGGTGATGTGGCCGCTGCGAGGCGCATGGACCTGGCTGCGCGCCAGATTGAGTTCCGCGACCTTGGCTTCAGCCTGAGCTTCACGCAATTCACCCCGGGCGATGCCGGCGTTGATTTGCGCGTTCTCGCGCAGCTCGGCGCTGATGGCTTGCGGCCCAAGGCTGGCGCGGCGACTGGCTTCGCGTTCGCGCAGATTGAGTTGTTGCTGGCGGGTCTGCACCACCGCCTGGGCCTTCTCCAGCGCCGCTTCGAAACGATCACGATCGATGCTCAGCAACAGATCGCCCGCCTTGACCCGCTGGTTATCGAACGCCTTGAGCTCACGCACCCACCCCGAGACGTCCGGGGCGATGACCACCACGTCGGCGCGGATCCGCGCATCCCGGGTCCAGGGCGTGAGCATGTAGTACTGCCACAAATGGAAACCGGCAAAGATCGCCACCGCCACCAGGCACAGGGTTACCGCGACACGTACGGGGGTACGCATTTTCAACTCCTTATAAAGGTCCGAGGACGACGGTGATCAGGGTCAATACACAGACGTACAAGGCGCAATCAAACAATGCTTCGTGCCAGATCCAGCGGCCGACCGGCGTCAGGCGCAACAGCATGCGCAAGGCTCCGGTGACCAGTAGCGCCAGCAACACATAAATCAGAAACGGACTGAGCAGCACGCCGCCCACCGACCATTCACGCAAGCCCATGGCTTTGCTCCTGTTGACGGCACCAGGCGCGCCAGCTGCTTTGCAATTGCAGCACGGCACCCTGGGCCAGTTTCACGGCATCGCTGGGCGGCAACGCGTACAAGGTCTTCAAGAAGGCTTCGCTGGGTTGCTCCAGCGCATCGGCGCGGTTGCCCGCAGGGCCATGCTCAAGGACTTTTTCCAGCTGCTCGAGATAACGCCGTTGAGGTGCGCTGACCGGCACTTGCGCCACCGCCAGGCTCAACCGCAGATGCAGCAATTCATCGCCGATATCGAGGCCGAGCAAGCCGTCATCCCAGCGACTGCGCGCCGGTTCCGGCAACTCGGGGTAGTGCCGCGCCAGTTGCAGCAAGCGGTCGGCCATCCGTCCGCCAAACCAGCTTTCGGCACCCCGCAGGTTACGTCGGGTCAGCCGCACAAGATCGTCGAGCGTCGCCGCCAGCAAGCGGCGGCCATGCCACGCCGGGTTACGCAGGATCAGCAAGTGGAACGCCAGCACCGCCGCGCCGACACCGACCACCATCGCCTGGGCGCTGTTGAAGAACGTGGCGACGTCGAATTTCATCACGTTCAGCGGCGACACCAGCACGATGAAATGCAGACAGAACGAAGTGGCCGTGGCGCCGATCTGCGGCTTGGCCATGCCCAGCGCTCCGAAAAACAACGGCACGCCCATGCCCATGCAGAGCAAGGCAAATCCGCTCCATTGCGGCAGCAGAATTTGCCCGACGAAAAACGCCGTCGGAATCGCCAGAAAAATGCCCCGCATGAAACTCATGCCGATCTGCGCACCGTTCTCGCGACTGGCAAACAGGCTGCACACCACGCATGTCAGCACCAAGGCGCCGGACGCGGCGGGCCAGGCCGTCGCCAGCCAGAAGCACGACACCACCAGAAACGCCAAGGCGCTGCGCGCGCCGAACACCAGCGCCAATGACAGGTCGCGGTGCGGCGTCAGGGTGCGTGGAGGATCGATCGTTTCGCGCCCCTCCTCCACCGCTTTCAACGCCGCGGTGGCCGCCATCGCGGTATCGAGCAGCAAGGTGAAACGGGCCAGGCAGTAACTCTGCGCCGAGCTGATCTGCCGATCATGGGAAGCATCGAGCAACCTCGGCCGCAACGCTTGCAGGGTCGCGGTATCGTCGCCGCTGAGCGCAACCTGAACCTCGGTCATCCACGGCAACAGTTGCTCGGCTTCTTGTGGTTCCAACTGCTTCCACTGACGGCGCACCGAACGGGCGATGCGCAGCAGCATCAAGAGCTTCTGGCTCAAGCCGCTGATGGCTCGTGCCCGTTGCCGACCCAGGCCACCTTCAAACCAGGCATGTTCGCGCTGGGCATCGACCGCGACGATTCGCCCAAGGATTTCCAGCAAACCCTTGCGTGCCTGAGCATCGCCGGCCAGCGTTGCACGCGCAGCATTCATCCCGCTGTTCCAGGCTGCTCGCGCCTGATCCGCCAGTTGTCGCTCGACGCGCATCGGCCACAGCAACGCGCTGGCCGCCGTGGCGCAAAGGATGCCCAGACAGATTTCCGTGCAACGTGCCACGGCTTGGTCGAACACTGTCAGCGGATGGGTAATGGCCGGCAACGCGATGATCGCCACTGTGTAACCGGCCAGCACAAATGAATAGGACCAGGCACTGCGCAGCAAGGTCGAACTCGCCGTACACAGCCCGAGCCACAACGCCAATGCCAGTAGAAACAGCCAGGGCGTCTGGGCGAACAACCCCATGAACACCACTGACATGATGGTGCCGACCAGCGTGCCCAGCAGCCGCGCCAGCCCCTTCTGCACCACCATTCCGGACAAGGGCTGAGCGACGATGAACGCCGTCATCAGTGCCCAGGCGGGTTGCTCCAGGCCCCAGCGCAAGGCCAGCCACAGAGCCAGGCCACCACCGATCAAGGTTTTGATCGCGAACTGTAGGGCGCGGCGGTCAGGCGCAAACAAAGCCTGCAAAGTGATAGGCACGTAGAAGACTCTTGAAATGACGTTTTTAACGATAGTCGGGTTCACTGAAGTCACTTGAAAAACAAATTATTAGCGAGCTATCTATATCCCGTCCAGCGTTAAATCCCAGACACAAAAAAACGCCAGACTGGCTGGCGTTTTTGACAGGCAATGAGCGCTTTAAGAGCGTGCGCGAGCCTGGTTGCGCAGGGCTTTTACCTGATCATGATTGCGTTGCACGCCGTGGTACTGACGTTCAACCATGTCACGAATGCCCACCAGGTTGTGCTTGTTGATTTTTTCCATGGCTTCTTTGTAAGCCTTCAGTGCATGGTCTTCGCCGCGTTCGGCTTCGTTCAGCACGGCTTCTTCATCCTTGCCGGTGAACATCGCTTTGACGTCGACCCAACGACGGTGCAGATCACCGCTGACACTGGTGGAAGTTTCGGGATCGCCACCCATCGAACGCACGGCGCTCTGAAGTTCGGCAGCAGCGGTTGCGCAGTCAGCGGAACGTTGCACGAACAAGGTTTTGAGTTCAGGGTGTTTGATGTCTTCAGCGCAAGTCTTGAACCCTTCCTGACCGTCTTTGCTGGTTTCAATCAGGTCATTGAGTACAGAGATCGCTTCTTTATTCATGTCGGTCATTTTTCAATTCCTTGCGGGTTGATGAAAGATGCAATAGCTGTTGCACCCTGCATGCCAGCTTCGAACTGATAATTTAACCGTTATATTTCAACAACTTAGACTTAAAGACAAAATCTGTATCCGCTTCTTTTGCATGAACTGTCAATTGGCCTCCATGCAGAATGCCTGTATTTTTCCTGCCTGATGAATCAAGACGACCGATAGATGAACCCTGAAAAGCTCGAACTGTTGATCACCCGTGAAATGCCCTTCGGCAAATACAAGGGTCGAATCATTGCCGACCTGCCTGGCCAATACCTGAACTGGTTCGCCCGGGAGGGTTTCCCCCATGGCGAACTGGGGGGATTACTGGCCCTGATGCAGGAGATCGACCACAACGGTCTGTCGGACCTGCTCGAACCGCTGCGCGCCAAACACGGCAAACCTGCCCCGCGCCACTGACATTGCCGAAATCGAGTAGCCCATGCCCGACAACACCCGCCGCGCCCGTGATGAACACTTCTGGAAGACCTTTGCCGACCGCTACGCCGTCGAACCCGGGCCCATCAACCTGGAAAACGGGTACTTCGGGCGCATGTCGCGCACCGTGGTCGAGGAGTACCAGCGCAACATCGAACTGATCAACCGCAGCAACTCGGTGCATGTGCGCCAGCGCTTCGAACAGATCGAAAGTGTTGAGATCCGGGCACAGCTCGCCAGCCTGATCGACGTTCCAGTCGAAACCGTGGCCCTCACCCGCAACGCCTCGGACGGTTTGCAATCGTTGATCCGCAATTACAATCGCCTTCAACCGGGTGATCAGGTGCTGATTTGCGATCTGGAGTACGACACGGTCAAAGGCGCGATGCGTTGGCTGGCGCGGCATCGCGGCGTGGAAGTGATCGAAATCGACCACGCGCATCCCACAACTTTCGACAGCTTGCTGGCCACTTATCGCGACACCTTCGCGCGTTATCCAAAGCTCAAATTGATGGCCCTGACCCATGTCACCCATCGCACCGGATTGGTCATGCCCGTGCAGACCATTGCTGCCGCCGCCAAAGAACACGACATCGACGTAATCCTCGACGGCGCGCACGCCCTGGGCCAGATCGAGTTCAACCTGGACGAGCTTGGCGTTTCTTTCGCCGGCTTCAATCTGCACAAATGGATCGGCGCGCCCCTGACGCAGGGTTTTATCTACATCGCCCCCGAGCGCTTGGCCGACATCGACCCGGACATGGGCGAGATGCATTTCCCGGTCACCGATATTCGCGCCCGCACGTCCTACAGCACGCCGAACATCCCGGCCCTGCTGACGCTGCCGCTGGTGTTCGAGGAGCATCTCGCCATGGGCGGCGCCGCTGCCAAGAGCACACGCCTCAACTACCTGCGCAACCGGTGGGTCAACGCGGTTCGCGAGCTACCGGGGATCGAGGTCATGACACCGGATGACCCGCGACTGTATTGCGGCATTACCTCGATGCGCTTTACCCGGCATACCGATCAGCAGGCGATGGCCCAGCGGCTGCTCAACGACTACAACCTGTTCACCGTGGTCCGCAGCGGCGCGGCGAGCGGGCCATGCATTCGCATTACGCCGGGGCTCACAACCACCGCTGCCGAGATGGATCTGCTGGCCCGGGCGCTGACCGAGCTGCGCTGACGTCAGACCGTGTACTTGTCGAAGTCCTCCGGCTTGATTTGCGTCGATGCGGCGAACGTGTCGATACCGATGGTCGTGTGCCCGAAGAAGCCGTCCTCGTTCGAGTCTCGACCGAGGGTGTGGACCGTCAAGGTCGAGGCCTCGCCGCCCTGATCCCGGTAATAAGTGTCTTCATTGTTGCTTAGCGGCGAGACCGATCGACCGCTGTACTCCCGGGCGTTTAGCACTGAACGCGAGGCGGGTTCGGGAAAGTAGAGCTGACCGACCCAGGCGACGTGTCGTTCGTCGAGAAAATTGTTGCCGGACGTGATGCGCACGGCGACATGGATGTGCAAGGTACGGCCGGCATAGAACCCCGGGTAGATGGTGGTAAACCGCACCACGCCCTTTTTGTCGGTGAATTGCCCGCCACGCAGGTAGGTGTCGTCGTCAGTGCGCGGGACCGAGCCGATGTCACCGACATCGACTTCCTTGTCCGGGTTGATCTTGCTCCAGCCCGAATACGCACCACGCGCATTGCAATGCCAGATATCGACCAAGGCCCCGGTCACCGGCTCCCCCGTCATGGCATCGACAATCGCCAGTCGCAGCACCAGGGGAATGCCATCGGTGCTTTCGCTGATGTTGCGCCGGATCAGTTTCGGATTGCGGAAATACGGGCCGGCGATTTGCTCGGGAGACAGCAGGTAAATCGGGGGTGTGGGTGCAACGGAGGTGTTGTCGTCCATGACGTTCTCTCTTCCATAAGATGAACGCAGGTTAACGCTGGTTGAGCCGCGAGAGGCGGTAACTATGTATCGCCTCTTTTCCCTTGTAGGAGCGAGGCTTGCCCGCGAAAGCGTCGGCACAGTCAGCATTGAAGGTAACTGGTCTGGCGCCTTCGCGGGCAAGCCTCGCTCCTACAGGGACATTCATCAGGCAAAAAAAAACGGTGCACCGACCAAGCGCACCGTAAAGCCGTAGAACACACAACGAAGTGTTTGGTAAAAGCCGATCAGTCCAGCAGCGCCAATGCCTCGGCGGTACATTCCTGAATGCGGGCCCAGTCGCCGTTCTTGATCCACTCGGGATCCAGCATCCAGCTACCGCCCACGCACATCACGTTTTTCAACGCCATGTAGCTCTTGATGTTGGCCGGGCTGACGCCGCCGGTCGGGCAGAATTTCACTTCACCGAACGGGCCGCCGAGGGCTTTGATAGCCGCAACGCCACCGCTGACTTCAGCCGGGAACAGCTTGAAGCGGCGATAACCCAGGCCATAGCCTTCCATGATGCCGGACGCGTTGCTGATGCCTGGCAACAGCGGGATCGGGCTGTCGACGCTGGCTTCGAGCAGGTCACGGGTAATGCCCGGCGTGACGATGAACTGTGAGCCGGCCGCTTCAGCAGCGGCGAGCATAGTGCGATCCAGCACAGTACCGGCACCGGTCACCAGCTCCGGACGCTGCTCACGCAGAATCTGGATGGCCTTGAGGCCGAACTGCGAACGCAACGTCACTTCCAGCGCAGTCAGGCCACCGGCGGCCAGGGCGTCGGCCAGTGGCAGGACGTCTTGTTCGCGAGCGATGGTGATCACTGGCAGGATCCGCGCCTTGGCGCAGAGGCTGTCGATCAGGGCAACTTTGTCCGCCATGGAAACGGTCGGGGATGGGGTTGTCATAGCGGCTGTTCCTTGGCTCATGGGCACCAGTAAATCTCTAACGTAGGTTGCAGAAACGCGCGAATCGGCATGGCGGCGACATCGTCACCGGCCAATGCGGCACTCAGGGTGGTCAGTTTGGACTGACCGGAAATCGATAGAACGGTGGTCTTGGCCGAGGCCAGCAGCGCACGACTCATGGTCAGGCGCTGATGCGGCACGGTTGGCGCCAGCATCGGATAGCACCGACGGGTGCCGTCGACTTTCAAGGCATCGATCAGGTTCGGGCTGTTGGGGAACAGCGAAGCGGTGTGCCCGTCATCGCCCATGCCGAGTATCAGCACGTCGATCGGCGGCAACTCGGCGAGCAAACGGTCGGCCTGCTCGGCTGCCAGCTCAAGGTTCGCGGTGGCGCTGTACAGGCTCAGAAACTGAGCCTTGGCCGCCGGGCCTTGCAACAGGTAGCGCTTGAGCAGGCCGGCATTGCTGTCGGCATGCTCGACCGGCACCCAACGCTCGTCGGCCAGGGTGATGACCACCTTGGACCAGTCCAGTTTCTGCTTTGCCAGGTTCTGGAAAAACGCCACCGGGCTGCGGCCACCGGACACCACCAGCGTCGCGCTGCCGCGAGCGTCGATGGCGTCACTCAATTGCTTGGCCACATTCAGCGCCAGACCATCGGCCAGCAGCACCGGGCTCTTGAACTCATGGGCGCTGACGCCCTGAGGCAGTTGCAAGTTAGATATCGCCATACCACGACCTCCCATCCCGCGTGATCAGAGCAATGGAGCTCATCGGTCCCCAGGACCCAGCCGCATAAGGCTTGGGCGCATCACCGGATTTTTTCCACCCGGCGATCAACTGGTCACACCACTTCCACGCGGCTTCGATTTCATCTTTACGGACAAACAGGTTCTGATTGCCGCGCATCACTTCCAGCAACAACCGCTCGTAGGCATCGGGGATCCGTGCGCTACGCCAGGTGTCGGAAAAATTCAGCTGCAACGGACCGCTGCGCAGCTGCATGCCCTTGTCCAGGCCTTGTTCTTTGGTCATCACGCGCAAGGAAATGCCTTCGTCCGGCTGCAGGCGGATAATCAGCTTGTTGCTGATTTGCAGGCGCTGCTCGGGGGCAAAGATGTAGTGCGACGGTTCCTTGAAATGGATGACGATTTGCGACAGCTTCTGCGGCATGCGCTTGCCGGTCCGCAGGTAAAACGGCACGCCGGCCCAGCGCCAGTTGCGGATGTCGGCACGCAGGGCGACGAAGGTTTCGGTGTCGCTTTGGGTGTTCGAATTCGGTTCTTCCAGGTAGCCCGGCACCGGTTTGCCTTCGCTGTAGCCGGCGATGTACTGGCCACGCACCACTTGTGTGGTCAGGCCTTCCGGGCTGATCGGCGCCAGGGCCTTGAGCACTTTGACTTTCTCGTCACGGATGCTATCCGCAGACAGGTCGGCCGGCGGGTCCATGGCGATCAGGCAGAGCAGTTGCAGCAGGTGATTCTGGATCATGTCCCGCAGCTGTCCGGCCTTGTCGAAGTAACCCCAGCGGCCTTCGATACCGACCTTCTCGGCCACGGTGATTTCCACGTGGGAGATGTAATTCTGGTTCCACTGGGTTTCGAACAGGCTGTTGGCGAAACGCAGGGCGATCAGGTTCTGGACGGTCTCTTTGCCCAGGTAGTGATCGATGCGGTAGGTGCGGTTCTCCGGGAAGAACTGCGCCACGGCATCGTTGACCTTGCGCGAGGATTCCAGGTCCGAACCGATGGGTTTTTCCAGCACCACGCGGGTGTTTTCAGCCAGGCCGACCTTCGACAGGTTCTCGCAGATCGCGCCGTAAACGGCGGCCGGCGTGGCGAAGTAGGCAATCACACGCTGGGCGCTGCCGGCCATTTCGGCCAGGGCGACGTAATCGTCAGCCTTGAGGAAGTCGACATGCAGGTAGCTCAAACGGGCCAGGAAGCGTTCGACCACAGCTTCGTCCAGCTCTTTGGCACCTACATAACGGCGCAGTTCGGAGGCGATGAACGCCAAGTGTTCCTGCTCGCTGCCCGGCTCACGGGCCAGCGCGATAATCCGCGTATCCTCATGCAGCAGGCCTGCGCCATCGAGTTGATAAAGGGCAGGAAACAGTTTGCGCAGGGCCAGGTCGCCGAGGGCGCCGAACAAGGCAAAGGTGCACGGTTCAACCGTAATCGAAGGCATGATGTTTGTTCTTTTATCAAGTTAAGCTACAAATACCTTTTTTCAAGGCATCACTCAAGGGAAAATGTAGTAATAACCACAACATTTTCGCAAAATACAGATTCCGAGTGGTGGTCGGTCGGAGCCATCAGTAGGATAGGCCACCGTTTGGGGCAGTATCAAAGTCCCAATTTGCATAGCAGCACGCTTGCTTGCATCGCAGAGCACTCTTGTAGGCGAACCTAGGAAACCATATGGACCGCGTGCGAAATTTACTGGAACAAATCCAGAATCGCCTTGAAGACCTGAACAAGGCAGAACGCAAAGTCGCCGAAGTGATCCTGCTCAACCCAGAGCAGGCCACCCGGTTCAGCATCGCCGCCCTCGCCCAGGCCTCGAAGGTCAGCGAGCCGACGGTCAACCGTTTCTGCCGTTCGTTCGGCGTCAGTGGCTACCCGGAACTCAAGCTTCAACTGGCCCAGAGCCTGGCCAGCGGCGCGGCGTATGTCAGCCGTGCGGTCGAGGCGGATGACAATCCGGAAGCCTATACCAAGAAAATTTTCGGCAGCGCCATCGCGTCGCTGGACAGTGCCTTGCAGGCATTGGACCCGAACCTGATCAGCCGCGCCGTCGACCTGTTGATCCAGGCCCGGCAGATCCACTTCTTCGGCCTTGGCGCCTCGGCGCCGGTGGCGCTGGATGCGCAGCACAAGTTCTTCCGCTTCAACCTGGCGGTCACTGCCCATGCCGACGTGCTGATGCAGCGCATGATTGCGTCGGTGGCGCATACCGGCGAGTTGTTCGTGATTATTTCCTACACCGGCCGCACCCGCGAACTGGTGGAAGTCGCGCGTATCGCCCGGGAGAACGGCGCTTCGGTACTGGGTTTGACCGCAGAAGGTTCGCCATTGGCCAAGGCCAGTACCTTGAGCCTGAACATTCCGTTGCCGGAAGACACCGACATCTATATGCCGATGACGTCGCGGATTATTCAGCTGACTGTGCTGGATGTGCTGGCCACCGGCATGACCTTGCGCCGGGGCGTGGATTTCCAGCCGCATTTGCGCAAGATCAAAGAGAGCCTGAATGCGAGTCGGTATCCGGTTGGGGATGAATTCAACTAGCGCAACATTGATCGTTCCCACGCTCTGCGTGGGAACGATCATGGTCTCAAGCCCCGACCCTTGCCTGCAAACTCAGATGAGCCTTCTGCCCCGGCGCCAGGCTCAGGCTATCGGTCCCGCCACTCGCCGCCTCGACACACACAAATTCTGAAATCTCGTTCCAGCTCACCCCCAGCAACGGCCGCGAGCCCGGATGCCAGACCACCGTGTCCGCATGGTCACCGGTATCGATGCACAACTCGCGCTGCCAGGCGTGGTCCTTGAGCTGTAATTCGCCGTCATGCTGGAACACCCGCTGACAGCCACCCTCCACCCGCAATTCGCCTTCCTGATGACAAATCTGACGGTTCAACTGGTCATAACCCTGCGCCCCGTCGAGCCCGGACAGCGCTATCTCACCCACGTCACCAATACGCCAATACGCATGCAACGCCTGGCTCAATTGGCACGGCAGGCTGTCCTGATGCTCGGTGCTCAGGCGTAATTCCATGCGTTCGCCCAGGTGTGCATGCAAGTCCACTTGCCAGTCGCACAGCTGAAGTTGCCAATGCAGACGCACGCCATCGTCGTCATGGCTGCTATCGAGCAGCTTCCAGTCGATCAACCGTGCCCAGCCATGGGAAGGCCAGGCGTTTTCGCTGGGATGACGGCCATACCACGGCCAGCACACCGGCACGCCACCACGAATCGCACCGACCTGCGGCCACTTCGCCGCGCACCAGAGCCAGGGTTTCTGGCCCTTTGGCTGGAAGTGCAGCAACTGCGCGCCCTGTCGGCTGAACACCGCCTGGCACAGCGGATGGTCGATCACCAACACGTCGCGCTTCTGATAGCGCTCCCACGCAAACACCGGACGTTCGCGCAAGGATTTGAAGAAGCGTTGTAGCGGATGCTCATGCATGTGCCACGGTCCTGAAAATCATGGGTGTACTCATTCTTTTGTGCCCAGTGAACCACTGTGGCGAGGGGGCTTGCCCCCGTTCGGCTGCGAAGCAGTCGTAAAATCAGCCTGCTCATTCCTTCAGGTCAATCACAGTGGATTCCTGGGATCGCTTCGCAATCCAACGGGGGCAAGCCCCCTCGCCACAATCGCGCAAGACATGACATTCCTTGTAAGCCCCCAAAAAAAAGCGGACAGCCAAGGCTGTCCGCAAAAATGCGCACATAGAGAGGAGCTTATCGCAACAGCGTTAGAACACCGACTGAATTTTCAGGCCGGCCACCAGCGCGTTGTCGACTTCATCCACACCGCCCGGGTGAGTGATGTATTGCAGGTTGGGACGCACGGTCAGCCAGTTGGTAACGTGGAAGCCGTAGTTGATCTCGTAGTTGTACTCAGTGTTACGCAGCGGCGCGAACAGCGGGTCCTGATAGTCAGTGACATTGTTGGAGGCGTTGACCAACTCTGAGTTTTTCTTCACGTCATCGTTGACATGGATACGGGCGGCACCGATACCGAAGTCATCCTTCGGACGTGCATCGAACGGGCCCTTGTACACCAGCATCAGCGACTGGTAGTTGTCGACGAAGTTGGTGTCCTTGTCGTGGAAGGTCGCGTTGACAGCAATGTTCAGGCCGCGGGATTTGTCACCGTTGTGACTGGTGAGTTGTTGTTGCGCCACGAACCAGTAGCCGGACTTGCTATCGTGACTGCGATAGGCGTTGCCGCTGGTGGCCGCATCATTGCCGTTGGCATCTTCGCGGACGTCATCGGCATTGGCCGTGCTTTTGTAGTAACCGACACGGTATTCGCCCGGCAGGTTGCCAGGGTTAGGCAACCAGACCAGCTCGACCGGCAAAACGGTGCCTTTGGTACCACTGCCGCTGAGCTTGAAGCCGTTACCGTGCTCCAGTTGCGACGGGTTCTGGTTGTACGCACCGATCTGCGCATACCACTCAGGCGAGATGTTGTACTTCACGCGGACCGCAGCCTGCATGACCGGCCAGTTGTACCAGATGTTGGTCGCCCAGTTACCCGCTTGGGAACCGCAGAACGCCAGGTTCTGGAACTCGCAAGGGAAGGTGTTGAAGTCTTCGCCTTCGCCGAAGTAACCGGCCTTGACGTCCAGTTTGCCGTCGAGGAACTGGTGCTTGATCCACAGTTGGGTCAGACGGACCATGTGGCCACGGCCGTAGACTTCCTGGGAGGAACTCAAGGTGCCGGCACGCGGATCGCCGACGCGGTCATTGGAGATGTTTTCACCGTTACGGTTGGTGAACTGGACCTTGGCCTGGGTGTTATCCCAGCCCCACAGCTTTTGCAGGTCCAGCGCCACGCCCAGGCCAAACTGGTCGGAGTAACGCGCAGTCTTGTCGTCGTTGAAGCCGCCGTGAAGGTTGCCACCCACTTCACCGACGTAGTCCATCTTGATGTCGATACCCTGCTCGATCAGCCTGGTACGCTCGCCACCCCAGTCCCCGGTCATCCACTCCGAATCGGCGCTGAACGCGTCAGCCGCGTGCACACTACCGGCCAGCATCATGGCCGCAACCGCGGACAACTGGCAGATAAGCTGAGCGTTGTTGTTCTTCTTCATCCCTACATCCTCGTTTTATTGTTATTAACTGTTTTTATTTAACGCGGTTACATCAGGTGCGGAGAGCGACAGGCCGCTCACCGCATATCCCCCTGTAGGAGCCAGGCTTGCCGGCGAAGGCGTCCCTGAAATCGCCTTCGCCGGCAAGCCTGGCTCCTACAGTTTTTGATCTTCAGCGGCCTTTGAATTGCGCGACGTTGGCGTTGTGGCTCTCGGCTTTTGGCTGACCAGCCACCCCCAGGCGTTCACCGGTCTTGGCATCGAACAACAGCACTTTCGATGGATCGAATTGCAGGGTCAGGGTTTCGCCCACGTTCGGCGCGACGTCCGGCGCCAGACGGCAGCAGACTTTGGTGTCGTTGAGATTGACGAACACCAGGGTGTCGGGACCGGTCGGCTCGGTGACCTGGACTTCGGCGCGAATGGTCGGCAACCCGTTCGGCTCGCTGCCCGCCAGAACGATCTGCTCCGGGCGCAGGCCGAGGATCACTTCGCGGTCTTCGAGACCGGCGTCCTGCATGCCCATTGGCAATTCGCAGCGGGCCTGACCGCTGTCGAGCAACGCCACCAGACGACCTTCCTTGCGCTGCAAACGCAGGGGGATGAAGTTCATCGGCGGCGAACCGATGAAGCTCGCCACGAACAGGTTGGCCGGGTTGTTGTAGATGTCCTTCGGCGTACCGAATTGCTGGATGATCCCGTCCTTCATCACCGCAACCTTGTCGCCCAGGGTCATCGCTTCGATCTGGTCGTGGGTCACGTAGACCGTGGTGGTTTTCAGGCGCTGGTGCATCAGTTTCATTTCGGTGCGCATCTCGACGCGCAGCTTGGCGTCAAGGTTGGACAGCGGCTCGTCGAACAGATAGATCTTCGGCCGACGCGCCAGGGCACGCCCCATGGCCACGCGCTGTTGCTGACCACCGGAGAGCTGACCGGGCTTGCGATTGAGCAGGTGTTCGATCTGCAGCAGCTTGGATACCCGCGCCACTTCCGCTTCGATGTCGGCGGCGGGCATTTTGCGGATCTTCAAGCCGAAGGCGATGTTCTCGCGCACGCTCATGGTCGGGTACAGCGCGTAGGACTGGAACACCATGGCGATGTCGCGGTCTTTCGGGCTCATGCCGCTGACGTCCTGGTCACCGATCATGATCGCGCCGCCGGTGATGGTCTCCAGGCCGGCGATGCAATTCATCAGGGTCGATTTGCCGCAACCCGAAGGTCCGACAAGAATCAGGAACTCACCGTCCTTGATCGACAGTTCGATGTTCTTGAGGGTGTCCGGCAAGCCGGGGCCATAGGTCTTGTTTACATTGCGAAGTTCGAGCGTAGCCATGATTACCCCTTGACTGCGCCGGCCGTCAGCCCGCGCACGAAATACTTGCCTGCGACCACATAGACCAGCAGGGTCGGCAGCCCGGCGATCATCGCCGCCGCCATATCAACGTTGTATTCCTTGGCCCCGGTACTGGTGTTGACCAAGTTGTTCAACGCCACCGTAATGGGTTGCGAATCACCGCTGGAGAACACCACGCCGAACAGGAAGTCGTTCCAGATCTGGGTGAACTGCCAGATCAGGCAGACCATGATGATCGGGGTGGACATCGGCAGGATGATCAAGCGGAAGATGGTGAAGAAACCCGCGCCATCGAGCCGCGCCGCCTTCACCAGCGCATCGGGAACGCTGACGTAGTAGTTACGGAAGAACAGCGTGGTGAACGCCAGGCCGTAGACCACGTGGACGAACACCAGGCCGGTGGTGGTGCTGGCCAGGCCCATTTTGCCGAGGGTGAACGAGGCCGGCAGCAGGACGGTCTGGAACGGCAGGAAGCAACCGAACAGCAGCAAACCGAAGAACAGTTGCGAGCCACGGAAGCGCCACATCGACAGCACGTAGCCATTCAGTGCACCGATGGCGGTGGAGATCAGCACCGCCGGGACGGTGATCTTGATCGAGTTCCAGAAGTACCCGTCCACCGTGCCCCAGGCCTTGACCCAGCCGATGCCGCTGACCACGGTCGGCCAGCTCAGCAGGTTCCCGGAGTTGATGTCTTCCGGCGTCTTGAAGCTGGTCAACAGCATGACCACCAGCGGTATCAGGTAAAGCAATACGGCCAGGATCAGCACGCCGTAGATCGCGATGCGACTCAGGCTGATGGAAGGTTTGGCAGAGAAACTAGTCATGGCGCTTGGTCCTCAGCTCGGAGTACAGGTAAGGCACGATGATTGCGAGAATCGCACCGAGCATCAGAATCGCACTGGCCGAACCCATGCCCATCTGGCCGCGGCTGAAGGTGAAGGAATACATGAACATCGCAGGCAGGTCGGAGGAGTAACCCGGGCCGCCGGCAGTCATTGCCGCCACCAGGTCGAAACTCTTGATCGCGATGTGGGCCAGGATCATGACCGCGCTGAAGAACACCGGGCGCAGGCTCGGCAACACCACTTTCAGGTAAATACGCGGCATGCTCGCGCCATCGATCTGGGCGGCACGGATGATCGATTGATCAACCCCACGCAGGCCGGCGAGGAACATCGCCATGATGAAACCCGAGGCCTGCCAGACCGCAGCGATCACCAGGCAATACACCACGCGATCCGGGTCGATCAGCCAGTCCAGGCGAAAGCCTTCCCAGCCCCAGTCCCGCAACAATTTGTCCAGGCCCATGCCCGGGTTGAGCAGCCATTTCCAGGCAGTACCGGTGACGATCATCGAAAGCGCCATCGGGTACAGGTAAATGGTGCGAATGAAACCTTCGCGACGAATGCGCTGATCAAGAAACACTGCCAGCAGCACACCGATCACCAGGGTGATGCCGATGAACATGCCGCCGAACACGGCCAGGTTCTTGCTCGCGACCCACCAGCGGTCGTTGTCGAACAGCCGCTGATACTGCGCCAGGCCCGCCCACTTGTAAGTCGGCAGGAAGGTCGAGGTGGTGAACGACAGGATGAACGTCCACAGGATATAGCCATAGAAGCCCACCAGGACGATGAACATGCTGGGCGCCAGCACCAGTTTCGGGAGCCAGCGCTGCAGTGCATCGAACGGCGAGGCCTTGCTGAACACAGCAACAGAACTCATGGGAAGATCCCGTACGAAAAGAAAATTTACGTTGGAAATGCTTCCCCCTGCAGGAGTGAGCTTGCTCGCGATAGCTGAGTGTCAGACTCTGGATGTATCAACTGATACACCGCCATCGCGAGCAAGCTCGCTCCTACAGGGGCCAAGCATTACTTGGCAGCTTTGACGGCCGTGCCCAGTTGCTTGGCGGCAGTCGCCGGATCGGCTTTCGGGTCGTTGATGAAGTTGGTCACCACATCGAAGAACGCGCCTTGTACCGCCAGCGTGGTCGCCATGTTGTGCGCCATGCTCGGCTGCAGGCCGCCGGACTTGGCGTCCGCCAGGAAGTCCTTCGCAGCGGTCTGGGCGCAGGAGTCGAAACCGTACTTGCCCATGTCGCTCAGCATGTCGATTCGAACCGGGATCGAACCTTTGTTGATGCTGAAGACTTTCTGGAAGTTTTCACCCAGCACGACCTTGGCAATGTCCTGCTGCGCGGCAGCAGTGCCCTTGTCTTTCTGCTTGAACACCGCCAGGGAGTCGATGTTGTAGGTGAAGGCCTTGTCGGTGCCCGGGAACGCTACGCACTCGTAGTCCTTGCCGGCGACTTTCTTGGCTGCGGTCCACTCGCTCTTGGCCCAGTCACCCATGATCTGCATGCCGGCCTTGCCGTTGATGACCTTGGCTGCTTCCAGGTTCCAGTCCTGGCCTTTGCCGTCGGCGTCCATGTAGGTCGCGACTTTCTTCAGCTCGGTCAGCGCCTTGACCATTTCAGGACCGGTCAGTGCGGCGTTGTCCAAGTCGACCAGGGCTTTCTTGTAGCCGTCGACGCCCATGACCGAAAGGACCACCGCTTCGAACACGGTGCTGTCCTGCCAAGGCTGCCCGCCGTGGGCCAGGGCAATGAAGCCCGCAGCCTTGAGCTTGTCACCGGCGGCGTAGAATTCCTCAAGGGTGGTCGGGGTTTTTTCGATGCCGGCTTTCTTGAAGACTTCCGGGTTGATCCACAGCCAGTTGACCCGGTGAATGTTCACCGGCACGGCCACGTAGTCACCCTCGTACTTCACGGTATCGGAGACTTTCTTGTCGAGCAGGCTGTCCCACTTCTCGGTCTTGGCAGCGTCTTTCAAGACGTCGGTGTCGAGCAGACCGGTAGACGCCCATTCCTGGATGTCCGGGCCTTTGATCTGTGCAACGCCCGGCGGGTTACCGGCAACGGCGCGGCTCTTGAGTACGGTCATGGCCGTAGCACCGCCACCACCGGCGACTGCGCCGTCCTTCCAGGTGAAACCGTCTTTTTCGACTTGGGCCTTGAGGACATCGACGGCCGCTTTTTCGCCACCGGAGGTCCACCAGTGAACGACTTCTACCGAACCTTTGGAATCGGCGGCAAGCGCACTGACAGGGAATGCAGAGATTGGAAGCAATGAGGCAAGAGAAATGACAGTAGCGAGGCGAGAAATCGCATTCATCTAGAATTACCTTTCTTGTTGTTATGCATGCAAGTCTGGTGCTTGCGCTGCATAGGATTTTAAACAGGAGTTATCCCCTCGCAGGTAACGAAGGGACGCTTGAATGTCACCACATGGTTACACAGGAGCGCTCTGGGACAACTGCCCCAAGGCTGTGGCCATGCTCGGCGCCAACGGCAGGCGCGGGATCAGGACGGCTTGCCAGGCGTGATACAGGTCCGGTTTACCGGCCCAGATATCGGCGCTCGGGCGGTTTTGCGGATCGAGTTCATGGTGCCAACTGCCATCGCAACGGTCGATGAAATGACTGTCACAGAATTCCCAGAACAACCGGTACCAGGTTTCGTATTGCTCGTCGCCCGTGCGTTTAAGCAACGCGCTGGCGGCGGCACTGGCTTCGCAATGGGTCCAGTGCAAACGATGGCGAACCACCGCGCGATTGTCCCAGTCGAGGGTGTAGACAATGCCCGGCGCACCGTCGACATCCCAACCGTGACGGCAGTTGTGATCGAAGAGTTTTTGCGCGTCGGTCGCCAACCAGCCCGGCGTGAGCATGCCGGCCTGAACCCGCGCGGCTTCAAGGTGCAGCAACAGCCGCGCCCATTCGAAACCGTGGCCCGGCGTGGTGCCGTATGGGCGGAAACCGTCGGCCGGGTTGTCGTGGTTGTACTCGCGCAGCGGCTGCCAGTCGCGATCGAAATGCTCGACCACCAGGTAGTCGTTGGCAGCGGCGTGACCATGGATCACTCGTTCAACGATCCGTTGAGCACGGCACAGCCAACGGTTGTCTTCAGTGACATCCGCCAGGGCGAGAAAGGCTTCGGTGGCGTGCATGTTGCTGTTGGCACCGCGGTAGGCTTCTTCAGCGCTCCAGTCGCGATCAAAGGACTCGCGCATCGCGCCCTCCTCCTCGCTCCAGAAATGCGTGTCGATGATGTTGATCGCGTCATCGAGCAACGCTTGTGCGCCGGGGCGTTGCGCAACCACGGCGGAACTCGCCGCCAGCGCAACGAAAGCATGCAGGTAAGCGGCCTTGCCGGCGTTGCCATCGCGATGATGGGCCACTGCAAACCAGCCACCGTGTTCGGCATCGCGCAACGGGCCGCTGAGCGCCTGGATCCCGTGATCGACCAGCTCGGCAAAACCCGGCAAGCCCTGGATATGCGCCATGGCGAAGCTGTGGGTCATGCGTGCGGTGTTCATGGTTTCGGCGTGGGCGTTGGCCGGCAGCCGGCCCTTTTCATCGAGATTGCCGAAGCCTTCGGCAAGCTTCGAAGCCTTGGCAAATGCGAGCAGGCGCAAGCCTTCGGCCGCGAGCCATTGCTGATGGGCAGGTGCGTTGAGCCAACTGCTGAACGCAGGCTGGAAGGTGTCCATGGGGTGCCTTTTTTGTTGTTTTGACTACGGGCAGTCTAAACAACGGGCGGGGGCGGGCTTGTAACGAAGGGGGCGAGTTATGTCACCAGCTTGTGACATTCAGCCGGGTTCTACGGCGAGTGATGAACCTGTGGTGAGGGGATTTATCCCCGTTCGGCTGCGAAGCAGCCGTGAAACCATTGCACTCGATATACCAGATACACCGCAATTGCAGTTTTTGGGGCGGCTACGCCACCCAACGGGGATAAATCCCCTCACCACAGGTCTGCGTCAATCGATCGAACGAGGCAACTGCAACGTCACCCGCAACCCGCCTTCACGCAAGTTTTGCAAGCTGACCTCGCCACCATGGCTGTGGGCAATATTGCGCGCAATCCCCAACCCCAAGCCATATCCCTGCTGCTGCCCGGCCAGGCGGAAGTGTGGTTCGAACACCTGCTCCATCCGTTGCTCCGGTACCCCCGGCCCTTCGTCATCGACGTGCAGGATGAAAGCGCTCTCGTCGTCATCGATATGCAAATGCGCGTTCTGCCCATACTTCAACGCGTTGTCGATCAGGTTGCCGATGCAGCGCTTGAGCGCCAGCGGCTTGCCGGGATACGCCGCCAGCGCCCGGCCCTGCTGGGTCACGCGACCATTGCCGTTAGGCGCCAGGTACGGCTCCACCAGACAGTCGAGCACATGGTTAAGATCCACCGGCTCGATGTTTTCGTGAATATCGGTGTCTTTCACGCATTGCAGCGCGCCCTTGACCAGCAACTCCAGCTCATCCAGATCGCGGCCGAACTTGGCTTGCAGCTGTTCGTCTTCAAGCAATTCGACCCGCAGCCGTAAGCGAGTAATCGGCGTGCGCAGGTCATGGGAAATCGCGCTGAACAACTGGCTGCGCTCCGTCAGGTAACGGCTGATGCGTTCGCGCATCGCATTGAAAGCGCGGCCCACTTCGACCACTTCACTGCCGCCGCCTTCGGCCACCGGCTCGACTTCGGCACCGAGGGACATGTCCCGCGCCGCCCGCGCCAGACGCTTGAGCGGCCGGCTCTGCCAGTGCACCAGCAAGCCAATGAACAACAGCAAGAAGCTGCTGGTGAGGACGATGAACCAGACCTGCTGCGCCGGCAGGCCTTGCTCTTCAAGACTGGTGTAGGGCTCGGGCAACAAAGACGCGATGTACAGCCACTCGCCTGGCGCCATCTGAATTTGCGTGACCAGCACCGGCGGATTCACCGGTTCCAGCGTGAGCGCGTAATGCGCCCAGGAGCGCGGCAATTCATCAAGTTTCAGCCCGCTGTTGAAGATCCGCAGGTCTTCGGGGCTGACAAAGGTCACCGAGATATCCGTGTCTTGGCCGAGGGACTCGCGCAACACCTGATCCACCGCCTTGAGCACGGCCTCCTTGCGCGGGGTGATCGGCAGCACTTCCATGCCCAAGGGCTTGTCGTTGAGGGTCACCACGAACCGGGTGCCGCCCATGCTGCGCAACTGGTCGAGCACCAATGGCCGAAACGCGACCGGCAGCGAGCGAAAATAACTGACGCTGGCCGTCATCGAATGGGCCAGGCTGCGGGCGCTGGTCACCAGGCCTTCAAGCTGCGTGGCACGCAGTTGCGACACCCAGATCACGCTCGACAAGGTCTGCGCGAACAGCACCGCCAACAGGGTCAGCAGCAACATGCGCCCGAGCAGCGAACGCGGCACCGGCACGCGGGCGGCGAGCGTGCGGAAAAACTCAGTGGCCATTGCTGGCAACCACATTGGCGGCCAGTTGGTAGCCGCTGCCACGCACGGTACGGATCAGTCGCGGCGGTTTTTCGGTATCGCGCAGACGTTGGCGCAGACGGCTGACCGCCATGTCGACAATACGATCCAGCGGCATCAAGTCGCGGCCACGGGTGGCGTTGCCGATGGTGTCGCGATCGAGGATTTCCTGAGGGTGATCGAGGAACAGCTTCAGCAGCGCGAAATCGGCGCCGGAGAGAATCACTTCTTCACCGTCGATGTGAAACAACCGGTGACTGACCATGTCCAGCCGCCAGTCATCGAACGCCAGCACTTCACCGCCGGAACGCTCCTGACCGAACTGCGCGCGGCGCAACAAGGCCTTGATGCGCGCCTGCAATTCACGGGGGCTGAAGGGTTTGCCGAGATAATCGTCAGCGCCCAGCTCCAGGCCAATGACGCGGTCGGCCTCGTCGGAGCTGGCGGTGAGCATGATGATCGGCACCTGCGCCTGACGCGGGTGTTGGCGGATCCAGCGGCAGAGGCTGAAACCGTCTTCGTCCGGCAGCATCACATCGAGGATCACCAGATCGCTCGGCGCCTCGTTCATCGCTTGGCGAAAGCCTGCGCCATCGGGTGTGGTACGGACCTGGAAACCGGCGCGGGTCAGGTAGGTGTCCAGCAACTCGCGTATCTCTTGATCGTCATCGACCAACAAAATCGACTTGTTGACTGAGCTCACAGGGGCGGCATCCTTGTTGTTTGAATTGGGCGGATTATGCCTGATCGTTCCCACGCTCTGCGTGGGAATGCCTCAAGGGACGCTCCGCGTCCAGTGACGCGGAGCGTCACGGGCTGCATTCCCACGCAGAGCGTGGGAACGATCACTACTGTGCTTGATCGAGTGCCACACCCGCACCGACAAGGCCCGAATACGGTGCCGTCACCAGCCACACCGGGATGCCCTTGAAGTAATCGCTCATGCAGCCCTTGTCGGCAAAGCATCGGGCAAAACCGCTTTCAACAAAGAAATCGGCAAACCGCGGAATCACCCCACCAACGATGTACACGCCACCGCGCGCACCGGTGGTCAGCACGTTATTGCCGGCCACACGCCCGAGCCAGCAGCAGAACTGCTCCAGCACTTCCAGCGCAATCGGGTCACCCGCCAGTCCGGCAGCGGTAATCGACTCTGGGGTATCGAGCACCGGTTCATGCCCGTCCACCGCACAAATCGCCCGATAAACCCGCGGCAAACCACTGCCACTCAACGCGGTTTCAGCGCTGACATGCCCGATCTCATTGAAGATGTGCTGCCACAACTGAGTTTCACGCGGACTGCTCAGGGGCAAATCGACGTGACCGCCCTCCCCCGGCAATGCGGCGAAACGGCCTTCGCCCAGGTCCAGCAAGGTGCCAACGCCAAGGCCTGTGCCCGGACCGATCACCACGGCCGGTCGCAACGGTTCCGGCGTGCCTTGGCAAACAACGCGAAACTCGTCCGGCTGCAAGCGGGTCATGCCCAGCGCCATCGCCGAGAAATCATTGACCAGCAACAATTGATCGACCTGCAGCGCCTTGCAAAAACCTTTGCGACTGAGCCGCCAGTGATTGTTGGTGAACTTGAATTCGTCACCGCTCACCGGGCCGGCCACCGACAGGCACACCGAGCCGATAGAGCCCGGCGCCAGGCCAAGCCCGCCCAGGTAGAGGGCAATCGCCTCCTCCGGGCTGGCGTGATCGGCCGTCGCCAGCACCTGGATCGCTTCCAGTTGCTGGTTTTTCCACAACGCGAAACGTGCGTTGGTCCCACCGATGTCACCGACCAAAGCCAGTTTCAATTAAGCGTCTCCAGGGCAGAAGTAAAGGCGCTGGCGCCCTGCTCTGCGGAGCTGAAGGCCATGCGCATGAAACCAAACAGTTCGCGACCGCTGCCAATGTTGTTGCCCAACAGGCCCTTGGCCGGCGTGCGCGCTGCGAATTCGTCGGCGTCCACCTTAAGCTCCAGGGTGCCTTTGACGCCATCGACGCGGATGATATCGCCCTCTTGCACCCGCGCAAGAGCGCCGCCGACATAAGCTTCGGGACTGACATGAATCGCCGCCGGGATTTTCCCCGAGGCGCCGGACATGCGCCCGTCGGTTACCAGCGCCACTTTGAAGCCGCGATCCTGCAGCACGCCGAGGAACGGCGTCATCTTGTGCAACTCAGGCATGCCATTGGAGCGCGGGCCCTGGAAGCGCATCACGGCGACAAAATCCTTCTCCAGCAAACCGGCCTTGAAGGCATCGGCCAAATCCTGCTGATCCTGGAACACCATCGCCGGTGCTTCGACGATCTGGTTTTCCAAGGCAACGGCGGAGACTTTCATCACCCCACGCCCGAGATTGCCTTCCATCACCCGCAAGCCGCCCTCAGGCGAGAATGCACGCGCGACCGGGCGAAGAATGTTTTCGTCGAGGCTTTCGATCGGGCCTTCGCGCCAGACCAGTTCGCCGTTATCGAGGAACGGTTCCTTGGTGTAGCGGCTCAGGCCGTGACCGAGCACCGTGTTGACGTTTTCGTGCAGCAGCCCGGCTTCCAGCAGTTCGCGGATCAGGAACGACATGCCGCCCGCCGCCTGGAAATGGTTGATGTCGGCCTTGCCGTTCGGATAGACGTGGCTCAGGGTCGGCACGACTTCGGAGAGGTCGGCCATGTCCTGCCAGGTCAGTTGGATGCCCGCCGCCATGGCGATGGCCGGCATGTGCAGGGTGTGGTTGGTCGAGCCGCCGGTGGCGTGCAGGGCCACGATGGAGTTGACCAGCGAACGCTCGTCGACGATTTCGCCGATCGGCATGAAGTCGCCGTTCTGCTTGGTCAAGCGCGTGACCTGATGCGCCGCTTCGCGAGTCAACGCGTCGCGCAACGGGGTGTTCGGATTGACGAACGAGGCGCCCGGCAAGTGCAGGCCCATGACTTCCATCAGCAACTGGTTGGTGTTGGCGGTGCCGTAGAAGGTGCAGGTGCCGGGGCTGTGGTAGGACTTCATTTCCGATTCCAGCAGCTCTTCGCGGCTGGCCTTGCCTTCGGCATAGCGCTGGCGCACGTCGGCTTTCTGCTTGTTGGAAATGCCCGAGACCATCGGCCCGCCCGGAACGAAAATCGTCGGCAGATGACCGAAACGCAAGGCGCCCATCATCAGGCCCGGGACGATCTTGTCGCAGATGCCGAGCATCAGCGCGCCATCGAACATGTTGTGGGACAGCGCCACGGCGGTGGACAGCGCAATCACCTCACGGCTCGGCAGGCTCAGTTCCATGCCTGGCTCGCCTTGGGTCACGCCATCGCACATCGCCGGGGTGCCGCCAGCGAACTGGCCAACGGAGCCGATCTCGCGCAGGGCTTTTTTGATCTGTTCAGGAAAGACTTCGTACGGCTGATGCGCCGAGAGCATGTCGTTATATGACGAAACAATCGCGATGTTGGCGGAGTTCATCATCCGCAGACTGTTTTTGTCTTCGGTGCCGCAACCGGCCACGCCGTGGGCGAAGTTGGCGCATTGCAGCTTGCCGCGCATCGGACCGTCGCTGGCTGCATCGCGAATGAGCGCAAGGTAAGCCTCACGGGTTGCACGGCTGCGGGCGATAAGCCGTTCGGTGACCTCAATTACGCGGGGATGCATGTGTAGAACTCCAGGCTAACGGATGTGGCGACCTGATTGTCTATGCTGAGCAAGAGCCGGTGTCGATGGGATGACAGACGGTTTTCTTGATCGGTCGGACCAGTTGATTCAGGTCACTCGTTGTAGATTGAACAAAATATTGCCATTAAAAAGGCTTGTTTTCTATTTTTATGCGAATAATCTTGTAATTCCAACAACAAAACGACGGCGGCCCTGTTAAATGACTCTTCGAATCGCAATCAATGGTTTTGGCCGAATTGGCCGCAACGTCCTGCGCGCACTGTATACCCAAGGCTATCGCCAGGACTTGCAGATCGTTGCCATCAATGACCTGGGCGACAGCGCGATGAACGCTCATCTGCTGAAGTACGACACCGTTCACGGCACGTTCGACGCGGATGTCCAGCACGATCAGGAAAGCCTGACCGTCAACGGTGACCGTATTGCCGTCAGCGCCATTCGCAACCCGGCCGAGCTGCCCTGGGCCGCGGAAAAAATTGATGTCGTGTTCGAATGCACCGGTCTGTTCACCGACCGTGCCAAAGCCGCCGCGCATATTACAGCCGGCGCGCGCAAAGTGATCATCTCGGCCCCGGCCAAAGGCGCCGATGCCACGGTGGTGTACGGGGTCAACCACGACATTCTGCGCCAATCGCACCAGATCATTTCCAACGCGTCGTGCACCACCAACTGCCTGGCCCCGGTGGCTCAGGTGCTGCACCGCGAACTGGGTATCGAAAGCGGTCTGATGACCACGATCCACGCCTACACCAACGACCAGAACCTGACCGACGTCTACCACACCGACCCGTACCGCGCCCGTTCGGCCACCCAGAACATGATCCCGAGCAAGACCGGCGCCGCTGAAGCGGTCGGCCTGGTGCTTCCGGAACTGGCGGGCAAACTGACTGGCATGGCGGTGCGTGTTCCAGTGATCAACGTGTCGCTGGTGGACCTGACCGTGCAGCTCAAACGCGAAGCGTCGGCTGATGAAGTGAATGCGCTGCTCAAAGAAGCCAGCCAGCACTCGAAGATTCTCGGCTACAACACCCTGCCGCTGGTCTCCAGCGACTTCAATCACAACCCGCTGTCGTCGATCTTCGACGCCAACCACACCAAGTCCAGCGGCAAGCTGCTCAAGGTACTGGCCTGGTACGACAACGAATGGGGCTTCTCCAACCGCATGCTCGATAACTGCCTGGCGCTGTGCAACGCTGAGTAACTCTGTACCTGTTGCGCCATACCCGACTCTGTAGGAGCCAGGCTTGCCGGCGAAGAACGATGACGCGGTCTGACAGATACATCGCGCCGCTTGGTTCGCGGGCAAGCCTCGCTCCTACAGGCGATGGCGTCCTCGGAATCACCTCGCAAATCGCCTGTGGAACAACTCATGATCGGTATCAGCTTCACGCAAAAGACCATGGCGGCGCGCAAGCGTATCGCCCTGGTCGCCCATGACCACTGCAAAGTGTTTTTGCTGGACTGGGCCGAGCGGCAGAAAGACAAGCTCGCACAACATGAACTGGTCGCCACCGGCACCACGGGTTTGTTATTGCAACAACGCCTGGATCTGCCGGTGGAAAGCATGATCAGCGGCCCCTTGGGCGGCGACCAGCAACTCGGCGCGCGCATCGCCGAGCAGCGGGTCGACATGCTGGTGTTCTTCTGGGACCCGTTCGAACCGCAACCGCACGACCCGGACATTAAGGCGCTACTACGGGTCGCGGCGGTCTGGAACATTCCGGTGGCGTGCAATGAATGCAGCGCCGACTACCTGCTCAGCAGCCCGATGATGGAGCAGGCGCACGCACACCGCATTCCCGATTACGCGACCTATCTGTTGGGTCGTGCCTGAATCATTGCAAATCAATACTTGACCACTCGAGCGGATGATAAGCATTATCATTCGCTCGAAATGGATCAGGTTCTCCCGTGAGTCAATCTCGCTTCAATCACGTCTTCATCGCTCAGCGAGTTTCTCTGCTGCGCACGCTGGAGCGGATGGTCAACAATCACAGCACCGCCGAAGACCTCTTGCAGGAGACCTACCTGCGAGTGACCCGGGCGCTCAGTGAACGGGCCATCGATCACCTTGAACCCTTCGTTTTCCAGACCGCCCGCAACCTGGCGCTGGACCATTTGCGTGCGCGGCGCATTCAGTCGCGCACGATGCTCGACGACGTGCCACTGGACGTGCTGGAAAGCGTTGCCGCCCCCGCCAGTAGTGCCGAGGATACTGCCCATGCCGAACAATTGCTGGAGCGTTTGAACGTGAGCCTCAGTGAACTCAGCCATCGTCAGCAGCAGATTTTCATCCTCAGCCGGCTGCACGGGCACAGTTATCTGGAAATCGCCGAAAAGCTCAACGTCTCATTGAGCACCGTGCAGAAAGAACTGAAGCTGATCATGGCGATCTGCATCGGAGTCGCAGAGCGGTTAAACGGCGACTGAGTCTGTAGGTTTATTCTCTACCTGCCGGGATCGACTGCGCTGGCTTTCGGGCTTTGCTACCCTTGCCCACTTTCAAGCTTCACTCATAAAACAGCCGTGCACAGACACTGCCGAGGAAACACCGTGACGGACACGCTTCCAGTGCCTCCCCCCGCCCCCCCTCCGCCCTCACCGGCGCGGGACCCCGCAAGCGCGATGGACCAGGCGTTGGACTGGCTGATCGTGCTGGGCAGTCCGAGCGAAGAACAGACCCGACAGTTTCATGACTGGCTGGCCGCCGCCCCGTTGCATGCCGAAGCGTTCGCCAAGGCTCAGGCAATCTGGGATGGCCCGCAAGTGGTGCAATGCGCCCAAAACCTGGCCGCCCGGCCGCCGAAAGTGACGGTCCTGTCGCGGCTGCGTCCGCACTGGAAACCGCTGGCCACCGCCGCCGTGTTGATCCTCGGCCTGTTCAGTTTCAGCAACCTGCCGATGCGGCTCCAGGCCGATCACTTGACCGTGGTCGGTGAACGCCAGCGCCTGCAACTGGAGGACGGCTCGAAAGTCCTGCTCAATACCAACTCGGCGTTCTCCAGCACCATCAACGATCAACAGCGCGTGGCCCGGTTGTATCAGGGCGAGGCGTTTTTCGAGGTGCCGGCCAATCGCGGCCAGCCATTGGAAATCGATGCCGGCCCGGTCAAGGCCAGCGTGCGCGATACCGCGTTTGCGGTGCGCTATCTGGACGGTGTGGCACTGGTTCGGGTGCAGCGTGGGGATGTCGACTTGCGAGCGACCCGCGACGATGCGCGGATTCGCTTGTCCGCCGGAGAAAGCGTGCGCATCGGCCCCAACGGTTTTGATCGCCCGGCCAAGCTCGATGCGGCCACTGATCTGGCGTGGGTCCAGGGGCGCCTGGTGTTCGAGAACTGCCCGCTGAGCCAGGTGCTGGCGGAGCTGCGCCGCTATTACCCGGGCTGGATCATCAACACCAATGAGCAGCTGGCCGACGTCGCCGTGACCGGCAATTACCGTCTCGACCAACCGCTGGACGTGGTCCGCTCCCTCGCTCACATCACCTCTGCCCGACTCCAGGAATTTCCGGCTTTGGTGATCCTGAACTAAATGAGAATTATTTTTACTCGATAGCCGAAGCTCGTTCGTCTCGTTATAGCCAATGCAATTGATTCGCATCTCGACATGCCAATCAGCACCTATAAAGATTCGTGCGACACGGAGCGCTATCGATGTCCTCTCGTCATACCCGCCAATCCTCTTCACCTTCCCGCGTGCTGTCGCTGCTGACGGCTGCCATCCTGATGGCCGGCGCCGCGCCGCTCATGGCGGCCACCGCCGCCGGGCAGCCGACGCGCACCATGGGCGACTATTCGTTCGCCATCCCGCAGCAGTCGCTGGTCTCGGCACTCAATGCCTTTACCACGGTGACAGGCTGGCAAGTCG
Source organism: Pseudomonas sp. NPDC099000 (assembly GCF_044759925.1). NCBI lineage: Bacteria > Pseudomonadati > Pseudomonadota > Gammaproteobacteria > Pseudomonadales > Pseudomonadaceae > Pseudomonas > Pseudomonas sp. NPDC099000. The sequence continues at coordinate 27,937 of NZ_JBIWAF010000031.1, read as the reverse complement.
GCTTGCCGGCCGAACTGGCGGACGGCGTCGCCTCGCCGGGTGTACGCGGTTCGTTGCCGCCGGAAAAAGCCCTCGATCGCCTGTTGGTGGGGACCAACCTGAGCTATCGCAAACTGGGCAGTAACAACATCGTGCTGGAGAAGCGCAACAATAGCGGCGCGATCAACCTGGATCAGGTGACCATCAGCGCCACTCGTAATGAACAGGACGTGAGCAGCGTGCCGAGCACGGTGACGGTCCAGACCCGCGAAGACCTGGACCGCAACAACGTCAATAACATCAAGGATCTGGTGCGCTACGAGCCGGGCGTATCGGTCGGCGGCGCTGGCCAGCGTGCCGGTCTCACGGGCTACAACATCCGCGGCATCGACGGCGACCGCGTACTGACCCAGATCGACGGCGTGCAAGTGCCCGACAGCTTCTTCAACGGCCCTTATGCCCAGACCAACCGCAACTACGTCGATCCCGAGATCATCAAACGTGTGGAAATCCTGCGCGGCCCGGCGTCGGTGCTTTACGGCAGCAATGCCATAGGCGGCGCGGTCAGCTACTACACGCTGGACCCGGATGACATCATCAAGCCGGGCAAGGACGTCGGCGCACGTCTGAAAACCGGTTACAGCTCGGCAGATGACAGCTGGCTGACCTCCGGCACGGTGGCCGGTCGAACCGGTGACTTCGACGGCTTGCTGCACTTGAGCCAACGCAACGGCCATGAAACCGAATCCTACGGCGAAACCGGCGGCATCGGCCTGAACCGCACCGAGGCCAACCCCGAGGACGTGCGCACCACCAACGTGCTGGCCAAACTGGGCTGGGACTACGCCGACGACGCACGCTTCGGTCTGATCTACGAGCATTACAAGGACGACCGCGACACCAAGCAGCTGAGTGCCGTGGGCGGCCCGTTCAACGCCGGACGCGGTTTCGGCTTCTATAAATCCCGCACCGGCAACGACACAGTCACCCGCGAACGCTTTGGCCTGGAGCACAGCTTCGGTCTGGACAGCGTGCTGGCCGACAACATCAAGTGGTCGCTGAACTACCAGATCGCCAAGACCGACCAGAGCACCGAAGAAATCTACGCGCCGTCGCGTACCGTGCTGCGCAACCGCGACACCAACTACAAGGATCGCCAATGGGTGTTCGATGCCCAGGCTGACAAGTCGTTCGCCATTGCCGACACCGAGCACCTTGTAACCTATGGCACCACCCTCAAACAGGACAAAGTCACCGGCCTGCGCACCGGCAGCGGCACGTGCCTGACCGTGGCCGGTGCCTGCCGGGTCATCGGTGCGCCGAGTGCCGCCGACACCCTGAAACCGGCCAGCGACTTCCCGGACCCGACCATCAACAGCTACAGCCTGTTCGCCCAGGATCAGATCAGCTGGGGCAACTGGACGTTCCTGCCTGGCGCACGCTACGACTACACCGAACTCAAGCCGCACATCACCGACGAGTTCCTGGCCACCGCCGACCAGAGCGGCAACGGTGTAGTGAGCGACAGCACAAAAACCTGGCATCGTCTGTCGCCAAAATTCGGCACCACTTACAGCTTCAACGACAACTACACCTGGTATGGCCAGTACGCCGAAGGCTTCCGCACGCCGACGGCCAAGGCCCTGTATGGTCGTTTCGAAAACCTGGCGGGTGGCTATCAAGTCGCACCGAATCCGGACCTGGAACCGGAAAAGAGCAAGAGTTACGAAACCGGCCTGCGCGGCCAGTTCGAGGCGGGCACTTTCGATGTGGCGGTGTTCTACAACAAATACCGCGACTTCATCGATGAAAACGCCATCACCCCCGGCTACACCGAGACCACCTTCCAGAGCAACAACATTGCCCACGCCACCATCAAAGGCGTCGAGCTCAAGGGTCGCTTGAACCTCGACAGCTTCGGCGCCCCGTCCGGCCTCTACACCCAAGGCTCGATGGCCTACCTGTATGGCCGTAACGATGACAACGGTCAGCCGCTGAACAGCATCAACCCGCTGACCGGCGTGTTCGGCCTCGGCTACGACCAGGATAACTATGGCGCCCTGTTGAGTTGGACCGTGGTCAAACGCAAGACCCGCGTCGACAGCAGCAGCTTCAAAACCCCGGATGGCACCAGCACCCAGTTCAAGACTCCGGGCTATGGCGTGCTCGACCTGGCCGGTTTCTACAAGGTGACCGACGACGTGACCGTCAACGCCGGCCTGTACAACCTGACCAACAAAAAATACTGGCAGTGGGATGACGTGCGCGGTTACGACAGCGTCGGCGAAGCCTCGGTGACACAACCGGCCAACCTCGACCGCCTGACCCAACCGGGTCGCAACTTCGCGATCAATCTGGTCTGGGACATCTGACGCTGAACAGCTCACTGCGCTGCTTGTATAGAAGCGGTGCAGTGAGGTTTTTTTTACTGTCAGGCGCCTGCTTGTTCGTCTCGTTACCAAGCACCTCTTTTTCTCAAGGATTTCTCATGACCACTCAGGACACTGCTCAACGCCCTGCTCTGCGTTCGCAACGCTTGAACCAGATAACCACCGAGCCTCACACCAAACTCGATGCGTTGGTCAAAGCCCACGCACCGTTTGAAACCCAGGCCAACTTCGCCCGTTTTGTGGTGGCGCAGTATTTGTTCCAGTCGGAATTGGTGGCGCTGTACAACGATGCCGATTTGACGGCCATCGTCCCGGACTTGCCGGCTCGTTGCCGGGCCGAAGCGGCCAAGGCGGACCTGGCGGATCTGGACACTGAAGTGCCGGCACCGGTGGCTGGCGCGGTGAAGAACCCCAGCACAGCCGAAGCACTGGGTTGGCTGTTTGTCTCCGAAGGTTCGAAGCTGGGCGCGGCGTTCCTGATCAAGCGTGCTATCGGTCTGGGCTTGAGCGAAACCTTTGGCGCCCGCCACCTCGGCGAACCGGCCGGAGGTCGCGCTGAAGGCTGGAAGCGCTTTGTCAAAACCCTGGATGGATTGGAGCTCAGCGCACAAGAAGAAGCCGAGTTGGATAAAGGCGCCATCGACGCGTTCAACCGCTTCACCGTGTTGTTAGAGCAAGCCTACACCCCAGAACTCGCCTGACACAGCATCCTCCCTGTAGGAGCGAGGCTTGCCCGCGAAAAACGATAACGCGGTCTGCCTGAAGTACCGCGTCGTACCATTCGCGGGCAAGCCTCGCTCCTACAGGTTTTTCGTAGGCCCTATGAACCCCACCTCAAAACTCACCCGAATCCTATTTGGCCTGCTGGCCTACGTGAGCCTGGGCATCGGCCTCATAGCCATCGTCATCCCCGGCCTGCCGACCACCGAATTCATCCTCCTCGCCGCCTGGGCCGCGACCAAAAGTTCGCCGCGCCTGAGTGCCTGGCTGGAGAACCATCGGCTGTTCGGTTCCATCCTGCGCAACTGGCGCAACGGCAAAATCATCGCCCGCCGGGCCAAGGTCAGTGCCACTGTCAGCATGCTGCTGTGTGCGACGCTGATGCTGGTGATGCTCGATCACGGCTGGCCAATCTATCTGGCGATTGCTGGCATGAGCCTGGGTAATTTGTGGATCTGGTCACGACCGGAATCATTACCGCAACCGTCTTGATCGACGCCGCGATTTACTCCCGTTTTAAATCCGCTTTGCGGCACATTTTTCTGCGCAAACGTTCAACCACTACCGCTCGTCGGAGCCACCATCATGCATCCTCGTCCCACGCCGATGTGCATTGAATGGCGCTGAATGGATTTGGCGAACCGGGTCGACATCGGCCCACAGCCAACACATCATCCCTTCGCGAGTTCGCCCTATGTTCGACTCTCTGTCCATCCGCCTGAAAATCGTCCTGCTGTCCGGCCTGTGCCTGCTTGGCGTGGTCGCGTTGATCGTCGGCATCAACTTCTACCAGACCAACCAGAACGATGAATTGGTCAGCGCCTCCAGCCGCAAGATGCTCACCGCCAGCGTGCAGGACCTGCTCCAGGCCAAGGCCGCCGAGCAAGCGGTGCGGGTGCAGAAGACCTTTGGTGAAAGTCTGCTGGTGGTGACCGCCCTGGCCGATCAGATCAAGGACATGCGCACCTTGGCCGCCAAGCGCTCGCTGGACGCCGGTGCCCTGCGTGAAGAGTTGAACCAGAGTCTGAAAACCGCGTTCGAGCGCAACAGCAAGGTGCTGGGGATCTGGCTGGCGTTCGAACCCAACGGCCTGGACGGCAAGGACAGCGAGTTCGCCAATGATGCGGCGCGCCAGTCCAACGAAGCCGGGCGTTTTGCCAGTTACTGGAGCCGTGCCGGTGGGGCCGGGATCAACACGATCATGGTCGAAGACGACATGACCAAAACCACCTTGAGCCTCAGCGGTACGCCGTACAACAGCTGGTACACCTGCCCTCGCGACAGCAAACGCACCTGCCTGCTGGACCCGTATGCCGACACTGTCGGCGGCAAGGAAATGCTGATGACCACCATTTCCGTCCCGCTGCTGGTGGACGGCAAATCCATCGGCGTGGTCGGCGTGGACATCGCCCTCGACGCCCTGCAAGCGGCTGCGGTCGACTCCCAACGTGACCTGTTCAACAGCGCCGGGCACATGCTGATCGTCTCCGGCAGCGGTGTACTGGCCGGTTTCAGCGTCGACGCGAGCAAGGTCGGCAAGAGCATCGATGCCACCCTGGGCGCAGACGGCAAGGACATCCTGCAACTGCTCAGCGGCGGCACGCCAAAGATCCTCGAACAAGGCGACGTGATTCGTGCGGTGTACCCGGTCAGCCCGATCAGCGACTCCAAAGCCTGGGGCGTGGTGATCGACCTGCCGAAACACGTGTTGCTGGCCGACTCGGTCAAGTTGCAAGCCGTACTCGATGACGCCCAGCAAAGCGGCACGATCAAAGCGGTGCTGGTGGCTGTCGCGGCCGGCCTGGTCGGTCTGTTGCTGATCTGGCTCACCGCCTCGGGCGTGACCCGGCCGATCAACAGCGTCGCCGAAATGCTCAAGGCGATTGCCAGCGGCGACGGTGACCTGACGCAACGCCTGCACTACACCAAGAAAGATGAACTGGGCGAATTGGTCAGCTGGTTCAACCGCTTCCTCGACAAGCTGCAACCGACCATCGCGCAGATCAAACAAAGCATCACCGATGCGCGCGGCACCGCCGACCAGTCTTCGGAAATCGCCCGTCAGACCAGCGAAGGCATGCAAGTGCAGTTCCGCGAAATCGACCAGGTCGCCACCGCGTCCAACGAAATGAGTGCCACCGCCCACGACGTCGCCAATAGCGCGTCGAACGCCGCCAATGCGGCCAAAGGTGCCGATCAATCGGCCCGCGACGGCATGTCGATCATCGAACGCAGCACCCGCGACATCAATCAGCTCGCCGACGAAGTCAGCAAAGCCGTGACCGAAGTCGAGGCGCTGGCGGTCAACAGCGAGCAGATCGGTTCGGTGCTGGAAGTGATCCGCAGCATTGCTGAACAGACCAACTTGCTCGCCCTCAACGCAGCGATCGAAGCGGCCCGTGCCGGTGAAAGCGGTCGCGGGTTTGCGGTGGTGGCCGATGAAGTGCGCAACCTGGCCAAACGCACTCAGGACTCGGTAGAAGAAATCCGCATCGTGATCGAGCGCATCCAGACCGGCACGCGCGGCGTGGTGGCCACCATGCATTCGAGCCAGACCCAGGCCCATAGCAACGCCGGGCAGATTCAGCAAGCGGTCCAGGCCTTGAGCAAAATCAGCGACGCGGTCACCGTGATCAGCGACATGAACCTGCAAATCGCCAGCGCCGCCGAACAGCAAAGCGCAGTGGCCGAAGAGGTCAACCGCAACGTCTCGGCGATCCGCACCGTCACCGAAACCCTGACCGGCCAGGCCACCGAATCGGCGCAGATCAGCAGCCAACTCAACGCCCTGACCACCCACCAGATGAAATTGATGGATCAGTTCCGGGTGTAACAGTCACAGCCCTGTAGGAGCGAGGCTTGCCCGCGAAGGGAGCGCTGCGGTTTTCAGATAGACCGCATCATCGTTCTTCGCGGGCAAGCCTCGCTCCTACAGGTTTCATACGCTTCATCACCTGTTTGATCTATGCTCGGGCTCTCGTTCCGGAGGGCCTTCGATGACTGGCTTACTCACGTCCATTCAAGCCGCGCTCGGCCTGCCTCACACGCCGATTCCTTTTACGTCGAGCGGCGCCCTGCCCTCGGCGTTTGCTGTGACCGACCTGGCCTGCGCCAGCATCGCTGCTGCCGGTCAGGCGGTCAGCAAGTTGCTGCAGCAACACACCGGTCGCTTGCCCAGCCTTGAAGTCGACCGGCGCCTCGCGTCTTTCTGGTTCGCCACCTCGATTCGCCCCGTGGGCTGGAGCGTTCCGCCGCTGTGGGACCCGGTGGCCGGCGACTACGCGACCCAGGATGGCTGGATCCGCCTGCACACCAACGCGCCGCATCACCGCGCCGCCGCCGAAAGCGTGCTCGGCGCCTGTGCCGACCGTGCCGCGATGGCGAGCAAGGTCGCGCAATGGGCGAAAACCGATCTGGAACAGGCCGTGGTCGATGCCGGTGGTTGCGCCGCCGAAATGCGCACTTGGGCGCAATGGCAGGCGCATCCCCAAGGTCTAGCGGTGAACGCCGAGCCGTTGATTCAGTTCAGTGCTGACGGTGGTCAACACGCGAAACCGTGGAAAGGCTCCGTGGCGCAACCGTTGGCCGGTATCAAGGTGCTGGACTTGACCCGCGTGTTGGCCGGCCCCGTCGCTAGTCGTTTTCTCGCCGGCCTCGGTGCCGATGTGTTGCGCATCGATCCACCGACCTGGAACGAACCGGGCGTGGTGCCTGAAGTCACGCTGGGCAAACGCTGCACACGGCTGGACCTGCACAGCAATGATGATCGAGCCATATTCGAAAGCCTGCTCAAGGACGCCGATATCGTGCTCCACGGCTACCGCGCCGATGCACTGGAAAAATTGGGTTACGGTGTCGCCGAGCGTGAAAAACTGGCGCCGGGCCTGATTGATGTGTGCCTCAACGCCTACGGTTGGAGCGGCCTGTGGCAGAACCGTCGCGGCTTCGACAGCCTGGTGCAGATGAGCAGCGGCATTGCCGACGCGGGCATGCAATGGAAGAAAGCGGACAAACCGACGCCGCTGCCGGTTCAGGCGCTGGATCATGCAACCGGGTATTTGATGGCGGCTGCGGCAATCACGTTGATGGGGCGTGGTGGGTCGGCCAGGTTGTCGCTGGCACGCACGGCGAAGTTGTTGATTGAAAGTGGTGCCGGGACGGATGAGGCGCTGCGAGCTGAAGATAAAAACGATCAAGGATTGTTGATCGAGCAGACGCCTTGGGGGCCGGCGCATCGGCTTCATGTGCCGCTGAAAATAACCGGAACTCCATTGCAATGGGCACTCCCAGCTTCCGAGTTGGGTGCCCATCGCGCGCAGTGGTGCTGACTGCTCGCGATGGGGCCAGAACACTCAACACAAAACCGGGGCCAGCAGCCACCTCACAACGACAGCAACCCGCTGTACAACCCATACGCCGCCAGCCCTGCCCCGCTGAAGACGCAGGTGAAAATCCCTTTCTCGATATGGGTAAACAACGGCTCGCCCTGTTCATGCTTGGCCTTGGCAAACAAGATCACCCCTGGCGCATACAACAGCGCCGACAGCAGCAAATACTTCACCCCGCCCGCGTACAACAGCCACACCGCGTAACCCAGGGCGATGCCGCCGATCATCAGGTCCTTGGTCCGTTCGGCCGACGCGTGTTCATAGGTCTCGCCGCGTCCGCTCAACAGCACCGCATACGCCGCCGACCACAGGTACGGCACCAGAATCATCGATGAAGCGAGGTAGATCAGGCTGGTGTAAGTCCCGGCAGAAACCAGCGTGATCAGCAGGAAAATCTGGATCATCACGTTGGTCAGCCACAACGCATTGACCGGAACATGGTTGGCGTTTTCCTTGGTCAGGAAGGCCGGCATGGTTTTGTCTTTAGCGGTGGCAAAGAGGATTTCGGCGCAGAGCAGCGCCCAGGACAACAACGCACCGAGCAGCGAAATCGCCAGGCCGATGCTGATCAGCAGCGCGCCCCAAGGGCCGACAATGTGCTCCAGCACCGCCGCCAGTGACGGGTTCTGCAGGGTGGCCAATTCGGGCTGGCTCATGATCCCCAGGGACAACACGTTCACCAGCACCAGCAACGCCAACACGCCGAGAAATCCGATCACCGTTGCCCGGCCGACATCCGAGCGTTTCTCCGCTCTGGCTGAGTAAACACTGGCGCCTTCAATGCCGATGAACACGAACACGGTGACCAGCATCATGTTGCGCACCTGGTCCATCACGCCGCCGAAATTCGGGTTGCTGCGGCCCCAGATGTCGCGGGTAAAAATGTCCGCTTTGAAGGCCACTGCGGCGATGACGATGAACATGATCAACGGCACGATCTTGGCCACGGTGGTCAGCTGATTGATGAAGGTCGCCTCCTTGATCCCGCGCAGCACCAGAAAATGCACGGCCCACAGCAACACGGAGGCGCAGCCGATGGCGATCGGCGTATTACCCTGGCCAAATACCGGAAAGAAATAGCCGAGGGTGCTGAACAGCAACACGAAATAACCGACATTGCCCAGCCAGGCGCTGATCCAGTAACCCCAGGCGGACGAGAAACCCATGTAATCGCCAAACCCGGCCTTGGCGTAGGCGTACACCCCGGAGTCCAGTTCGGGTTTGCGATTGGCCAGGGTCTGAAACACGAAGGCCAGGGTCAGCATGCCGACGGCGGTGATCGCCCAACCAATCAATATCGCCCCGGCATCGGCACGCGCCGCCATATTTTGCGGCAAGGAAAATATCCCGCCACCGATCATCGATCCCACCACCAAGGCGATCAACGCACTCAGGCGAAGCTTTTGCGTCGGTTGCGACATTAGGGGTTCCCCTTCGTTCGATTATTTAACCAAATAGATAAAGCGCAATAACGTTTATTAATTAATGCCTATTGATGTGTTTTATTTATAACCGACCCATCTATGACAATCGGCACATAGCAGTTTTGTGTGTCATTCCTGATAAATCAATTCTGTACTGAAAACACACGTCAAAAAGTTGCGAAAAAGAGAAAACAAACTAGCTTAAAAACTCCAAGCATCTCCGGTTACGCCCACTCAATCTAGCCGAGGCTTCTGGAAAGGGCATTTGCGGTTATACAGTTATGCCCGCAAAAAGTTCATAAGTCTTTCATTAACAATGGAATGTGCCCCTGCACTGATCTATGTCAGCTAATTGAACAGTTAATAGATTTAGTCTGTTGTCTCTCTTCTCCTGCATTGGAGTCATGCAATGTCTGATACCCCCGGAAAACTGAAACTCGGCGCACTTGTTGCACTGGTTGTCGGCTCAATGATTGGTGGCGGGATTTTCTCTTTGCCCCAGAACATGGCCGCCAGTGCGGATGTCGGCGCCGTGCTGATCGGTTGGGCCATTACCGCGGTCGGCATGCTGACCCTCGCGTTCGTCTTTCAAACCCTGGCCAACCGCAAGCCTGACCTGGATGGCGGGGTCTACGCCTACGCCAAGGCCGGTTTCGGCGACTACATGGGCTTCTCATCGGCCTGGGGTTACTGGATCAGTGCGTGGCTGGGCAACGTCGGCTACTTCGTTCTGCTGTTCAGCACCCTCGGCTATTTCTTTCCGATCTTCGGCGAAGGCAACACCGTGGCGGCCGTGATCGGTGCGTCGGTGCTGCTCTGGGGTGTGCATTTCCTCGTGCTGCGGGGGATCAAGGAAGCGGCCTTCATCAACCTGGTGACCACTGTCGCCAAGATCGTGCCGCTGGTGCTGTTTGTCCTGATCGCAATTTTCGCCTTCAAACTGGACATCTTCACCGCCGACATCTGGGGCCTGAAAAACCCGGACCTGGGCAGCGTGATGAACCAGGTGCGCAAAATGATGCTGGTCACCGTCTGGGTGTTCATCGGCATCGAAGGCGCGAGCATCTTCTCAGCCCGCGCGGAAAAGCGCAGCGACGTCGGTAAGGCCACCGTGATCGGTTTCATCACCGTGCTGCTGTTTCTGGTGCTGGTGAACGTGTTGTCGCTGGGCATCATGACCCAACCGGAACTGGCCAAATTGCAGAACCCGTCGATGGCGGCGGTGCTGGAACACGTGGTCGGTCCGTGGGGCGCGGCGTTCATCAGCGTCGGCCTGATCATTTCCCTGCTCGGAGCGTTGCTCTCGTGGGTGCTGCTGTGTGCGGAGATCATGTTCGCCGCCGCCAAGGACCACACCATGCCGGCGTTCCTGCGCAAGGAAAACGCCAACCACGTGCCGGTCAACGCCTTGTGGCTGACCAACGCGATGGTGCAGCTGTTCCTGATCATCACCCTGTTTTCGGCCAGCACTTACCTGTCGCTGATCTACCTCGCCACTTCGATGATTCTGGTGCCTTACCTGTGGTCAGCGGCTTACGCACTGCTGCTGGCGGTGCGCGGCGAGACTTACGAAAACGACTCGGGCGAACGCACGAAGGACCTGTTGATTGGCGCCATCGCGGTGATCTACGCAGTCTGGCTGGTCTACGCCGGCGGCACCAAATACCTGCTGCTGTCTGCCCTGCTCTATGCGCCCGGCGTGATCCTGTTCGCCAAGGCCAAGCGAGAACTGGGCAAACCTGTTTTCACCAACGTCGAGAAGCTGATTTTTGCAGCCGTGATCATAGGTGCCGTGGTGGCAGCCTATGGACTGTATTCCGGCTTCCTGACCCTGTAACACCTGACCCATTTGTCATCTGGAGGATCACTGTAATGACCACCGAAAAAGTTAAGTACGGCGTCCATTCCGAAGCCGGCAAACTGCGCAAAGTCATGGTTTGCTCCCCCGGCCTGGCCCACCAGCGGCTGACCCCGAACAACTGCGACGAGCTGCTTTTCGATGATGTGCTGTGGGTGGCCCAAGCCAAGCGCGACCATTTCGACTTCGTCACCAAGATGCGCGAACGCAACATCGACGTGCTGGAAATGCACAACCTGCTGACCGACATCGTCGCCATCCCTGAAGCCCTCGACTGGATTCTGGAACGCAAGGTCACCGCCAACTCGGTCGGCCTCGGCCTGATCAACGAAGTGGGGTCGTGGTTGCGTAGCCTGGAGCCGCGCCATATCGCCGAATTCCTGATTGGCGGCGTCTCCGCCGATGACCTGCCGGACAGCTTCGGCGGCAAGACCATCCAGATGTTCCGCGATTTCCTCGGCCACTCCAGCTTCATTCTGCCGCCGCTGCCCAACACCCAGTTCACCCGCGACACCACTTGCTGGATCTACGGTGGCGTGACGCTGAACCCGATGTACTGGCCGGCGCGTCGTCAGGAAACCCTGCTGACCACCGCCATCTACAAATTCCACCCGCAGTTCACCAACGCCGATTTCGAGATCTGGTACGGCGACCCGGACAAGGACCACGGCAGCTCCACCCTTGAAGGCGGCGATGTGATGCCGATCGGCAACGGTGTGGTGTTGATCGGCATGGGCGAGCGTTCGTCCCGCCAGGCCATCGGCCAACTGGCGGTGAACCTGTTCAAGAACAAAGCCGTGGAGAAAGTCATCGTCGCCGGCCTGCCGAAATCCCGCGCAGCGATGCACCTGGACACCGTGTTCAGCTTCTGCGACCGCGACCTGGTCACGATCTTCCCGGAAGTGGTGAACCAGATCGTCGCCTTCACCCTGCGCCCTGACGAAAGCAAACCGGGCGGCATCGATATTCGCCGCGAAGAAACCAACTTCCTCGACACCGTGGCCAAGGCTCTCAACCTCAAAGCGTTGCGCGTGGTGGAAACCGGCGGCAACAGCTTCGCCGCCGAACGCGAGCAATGGGACGACGGCAATAACGTGGTGGCCGTGGAACCCGGTGTGGTGATCGGTTACGACCGCAACACCTACACCAACACCTTGCTGCGCAAGGCGGGTATCGAGGTCATCACCATCAGCGCCGGCGAACTGGGGCGCGGCCGTGGCGGCGGCCACTGCATGACCTGCCCGATCATTCGCGACGCTATCGACTATTAATTCCTGTGCCCGGCTTCGCGCTCATGAAGCGTGAAGCCGGCGGATAACCGAAACCCAAGGAGATCCCATCATGGCTTTCAACATGCGCAACCGCAGCCTGCTCTCGCTGATGCACCACACGACTCGCGAGCTCAATTACCTGCTGGACCTGTCCCGCGACCTCAAGCGTGCCAAGTACACCGGCACCGAGCGTCCGCACCTGCAAGGCAAAAACATCGCGCTGATCTTCGAAAAAACTTCGACCCGCACCCGTTGCGCCTTCGAAGTCGCAGCCCATGACCAGGGCGCTCACGTCACCTACATCGACCCGGTGTCGTCCCAGATCGGCCACAAGGAAAGCATGAAAGACACCGCCCGCGTGCTGGGGCGGATGTTCGATGCCATCGAGTACCGGGGCTTCGAACAGGAAATCGTCGAAGAGCTGGCCAAGTTTGCCGGTGTACCGGTGTTCAACGGCCTGACCGCCGAATTTCACCCGACGCAAATGATCGCCGACACCCTGACCATGCGTGAGCACAGCGACAAGCCGTTGCACGACATCAGCTACGCCTACCTCGGCGATGCGCGCTACAACATGGGCAACTCGCTGCTGATGATCGGCGCCAAACTCGGCATGGACGTGCGCATCGCTGCGCCCAAAGCCTTGTGGCCGCACGCTGATTTCATTGCCCAGTGCAAAGGCTTCGCTGAGGAAAGCGGCGCGCGGATCACCATCACCGAAGACCCGAAAGAGGCGGTCAAGGGCGTGGACTTCATCCACACCGACATCTGGGTGTCGATGGGTGAACCGGTGGAAGCGTGGGACGAGCGTATCGAGCAACTGCTGCCGTACCAGGTCAACGCCGAGATGATGAAGGCTTCCGGCAACCCGCGCGTGAAATTCATGCACTGCCTGCCGGCGTTCCACAACAGCGAAACCAAGGTCGGCAAAGACATCGCCGCGCGCTATCCGCACCTGGCCAACGGTGTCGAAGTGACGGAAGAAGTCTTCGAATCGCCGGCCAACATCGCCTTCGAGCAAGCGGAAAACCGCATGCACACCATCAAGGCGATTCTGGTGTCGGCGTTGGCGGATATCTAAGCACCGATGCGGTCGGCTCTTTGTGGGAGCGAGGCTTGCCCGCGATAGGATCGCCGCGGTGTACCTGATGCACCGAGGTGTCTGCATCGCGGGCAAGCCACGCTCCCACAGGGAACTGTGTCGCCCGTTACTTCTCTGTCTAGAAGGACTGCATTATGCGTATCGTCGTAGCTCTGGGCGGTAACGCCCTGCTCCGCCGGGGTGAACCCATGACCGCGGACAATCAACGCGCCAACATCCGGATCGCCACCGAACAGATCGCCAGGATTTATGCCGGCAACCAACTGGTGATCGCTCACGGTAATGGCCCGCAGGTTGGGCTGCTGTCGCTGCAAGCGGCGGCCTACACCCAGGTTTCCCCTTACCCGCTGGACGTGCTCGGTGCCGAAACCGAAGGCATGATCGGCTACATCATCGAACAGGAACTGGGCAATCTGCTGGACTTCGAAGTGCCCTTCGCCACCCTGCTGACCCAGGTCGAAGTCGACGCCAACGACCCGGCCTTCCAGAACCCCACCAAACCCATCGGTCCGGTCTACGCCAAGGCCGAAGCGGAAAAACTCGCCGCCGAAAAAGGCTGGGCAATTGCCCCGGACGGCGACAAATACCGGCGCGTGGTGGCCAGCCCGAGACCCAAACGCATCTTCGAAATCCGCCCGATCAAGTGGTTGCTGGAAAAAGGCAGCATCGTGATTTGCGCTGGCGGTGGTGGCATTCCGACGATGTACGGCGCCCACGGCAAGCTGCAAGGCGTGGAAGCGGTGATCGACAAGGACCTGTGCTCGGCGCTGCTGGCCGAACAGCTGGAAAGCGATCTGCTGGTGATCGCCACCGACGTCAACGCGGCGTTCATCGACTTCGGCAAGCCGACCCAGAAAGCCATCGCCCAGGCCCACCCCGACGACATGGAAAAACTCGGCTTCGCCGCCGGCTCCATGGGACCTAAGGTTCAGGCGGCCTGCGAGTTTGCCCGCCATACTGGAAAAACTGCGGTGATCGGTTCACTCTCGGACATCGAAGCGATCGTCCAGGGCACGGCCGGCACGCGTATCAGTACGGCGACACCTGGCATTACTTACTTATAAGGAGAAACGTCAATGGCAATGTTCGAGCCCGGTCACTTGCACATCGAGCGCCACGCGCTGACCTCGGATGATGTCAACTACAACGTGCACCTCGACTATGAGGTCAGCAAGAACGACAAAGGGGAACAAGGCATCCAGTTCACCATGCACGGCAGCATTCAGGGCAAGGACATGTCAGAGCCTTTCTTCCTGCCCAAGGCGGAGGCCTGTAACTTCGCCAGGGATGTGACAAGAATTGCCGAGAAGTACGGAATTCCGAAAGAGCACAGCCAGATAGGCTCAGTCCACAAGCATTACGATCTGATGTTCGAAGACATTCGGAAGCAGTTGGACATGAAATCCGGCGACCCGATAAACCTCGAAAACTTCGAGTAACCCACTCTCCGTAACGCCGACCACCTGTAGGAGCCGGCTTGCTGGCGATAGCATCACCCCGGTGCATCTGAAAAGCCGAGTCGATGCCATCGCCAGCAAGCCGGCTCCTACAGGTGGTGCGTACATCAGCGGATTTCACCTCCACCCCTCCTCCAAGGCATACTTGCCCCCCTCCGCTCGCAAGATTTAAAACCGCCCCATGCGTATCCACGTCAGCTTCATCGACCGCGTCGGCATTACCCAGGAAGTCCTGGCCCTGCTCGGTGGGCGCAATCTCAATCTGGATGCGGTGGAAATGGTTCCGCCCAACGTTTACATCGATGCGCCGACCCTGAGCCCGGAAGTGCTCGAGGAGCTGCGCGACGCGTTGCTCAGCGTGCGCGGCGTGCAAGCGATGACGGTGGTCGACATCCTGCCCGGCCAACGTCGGCACTTGCAGCTCGATGCGCTGCTCGCCGCCATGACCGACCCGGTGCTGGCCCTCGACAGCGACGGCAAAGTGCTGCTGGCCAACCCGGCGCTGATCGCTTTGTATGGCCGTGAGCCGGCCGGCGAAAGTGTCGCCGACCTGTTTGCCGACCCGGCGCTGCTCGGCGTATTGCTCGAAAACGGCTTCCGCCTGCCGCTGCGCGAAATCACCGTCAACGGTCAGACCCTGCTGCTGGACGCTACCCCGATCACCGACGCCGGCGCCCTGCTGACCCTGTATCAACCGAACCGCATCGGCGAACGTCTCTCGGCGCTGCACCACGATCACGCCGAAGGTTTTGACGCGTTGCTCGGCGAATCCCCGGCGATTCGAACCCTCAAGGCGCGCGCCCAGCGGGTGGCGGCCCTTGATGCGCCGCTACTGATCCAGGGCGAAACCGGCACCGGCAAGGAACTGGTGGCGCGGGCCTGCCATGCGATCAGCGCGCGACACAGTTCTCCGTTCCTGGCGTTGAACTGCGCGGCGTTGCCGGAGAACCTCGCTGAAAGCGAACTGTTCGGCTACGCCCCCGGCGCCTTCACCGGCGCGCAACGGGGCGGTAAACCGGGACTGATGGAACTGGCCAACCAAGGTACGGTGTTTCTGGATGAGATCGGCGAGATGTCGCCGTACTTGCAGGCGAAGTTGCTGAGGTTCCTCAACGACGGCAGCTTCCGTCGAGTCGGGGGCGATCGCGAGGTGAAGGTCAACGTACGGATCCTCAGCGCAACCCACCGCAATCTGGAAAAAATGGTTAGCGAAGGTTCGTTCCGCGAAGATTTGTTCTATCGCCTCAACGTCCTCAACGTCGAGGTCCCGCCGCTGCGCGAACGTGGCCAGGACATCCTGCTGCTGGCCCGTTATTTCATGCAGCAGGCCTGCGCGCAGATCCAGCGCCCGGTCTGTCGTCTGGCCCCGGGGACTTATCCGGCGCTGCTGGGTAACCGCTGGCCGGGCAACGTGCGGCAATTGCAGAACGTGATCTTCCGTGCGGCGGCGATTTGCGAAAGCAGCCTGGTCGACATCGGCGACCTCGACATCGCTGGCACCTCGGTGGCGCGCCAGAGTGACAGCGACGTCGATAGCCTGGAGCAGGCGATGGAAGAGTTCGAGAAAACCCTGCTGGAAAAACTCTACGTCAGCTATCCGTCGACCCGGCAACTGGCCAGCCGACTGCAAACTTCCCACACAGCCATCGCCCATCGACTGCGCAAGTACGGGATTCCCAACAAGCCGTGAGGCCGGAAATACAATCTCCCAACCAACACAAAACCACTGTAGGAGCGAGCCTGCTCGCGATAGCGGTGTGTCAGTCGCGGCATGTGTTGACTGACACACCGCTATCGCGAGCAGGCTCACTCTCACAGGGTTTGTGTCCGGCCCGAAATCTCTTCAAAAACGACCTCCATCTGTACTGAAAGCGCTACAGCGGAACGATATCGCTACACGCTCCCCTGATCGCCGCTGCGCAAGGCTTTGATCCTCCTAGGCTTTTTTCTTTGCTTCTGGCTGTAGCGATTTCGCTACAGGCGTAACATTCCCGCACCCATCGAAAACACCCAAACCATTGATTTTTAAAGACTAAATAACATTGGCCACGATCTTGCTTAGTAGCCACCTATAAAGAAGGGCTTTAGCCCAAGCATTCAATCGCGTCCACCAGACGAGTCTGGCCCCCTTAGGAGTTTCCATGAGCGAGTTGCGTTTTACTGAAGATCACGAATGGCTGCGCACCGAAGCTGACGGCAGTGTCACTGTCGGCATCACCGCCTTCGCACAGAACGCCTTGGGCGACGTGGTTTTCGTACAACTGCCTGAGCTGCAGTCCTACGACAAAGGCGCTGAAGCCGCCACCGTGGAATCGGTAAAAGCCGCCAGCGGCGTGTACATGCCACTCGACGGTGAAGTGCTGGAAGTGAACCCGGCGCTGGACAGCAGCCCGGAACTGGTCAACGAAGATCCGCTGGGCGAAGGCTGGTTCTTCCGCTTCCAGCCAACCGACGCCTCGGCTGTCGCCATACTGCTGGATCAGGACGCCTACGACCGTCTGATCAAAGCCAACGCCGAAGCCTGAGGAGCACTGACATGACTCAAGTAAACCTTACGACCGCCAACGAATTCATCGCCCGCCACATCGGCCCGCGTGCAGGCGATGAGCAAGCCATGCTCAACAGCCTCGGTTTCGACTCCCTGGAAGCCCTGAGCGCCAGCGTCATCCCCGACAGCATCAAAGGCACCAGCGTCCTCGGCCTCGAAGACGGCCTGAGCGAAGCCGATGCCCTGGCCTTGATCAAGTCCATCGCCGGCAAAAACCAGCTGTTCAAGACCTTCATCGGCCAGGGGTACTACGGCACCCACACACCGTCGCCGATCCTGCGCAACCTGCTGGAAAACCCGGCCTGGTACACCGCCTACACCCCGTACCAGCCAGAAATTTCCCAGGGTCGTCTCGAAGCGCTGCTGAACTTCCAGACCCTGATCAGCGACCTCACCGGCCTGCCGATCGCCAACGCCTCGCTGCTGGATGAAGCCACCGCCGCTGCCGAAGCCATGACCTTCTGCAAACGCCTGAGCAAGAACAAGGGCAGCCACGCCTTCTTCGCCTCCGTGCATTGCCACCCGCAAACCCTCGACGTGCTGCGCACCCGTGCCGAGCCGTTGGGTATCGACGTGGTCGTCGGTGACGAGCGCGAATTGACGGACGTGACGCCATTCTTTGGCGCCCTGCTGCAATACCCGGCGAGCAACGGTGACGTCTTCGATTACCGCGAACTGACCGAACGCTTCCACGCCGCCAACGCCCTGGTCGCAGTCGCCGCTGACCTGCTGGCCCTGACCGTGTTGACTCCGCCGGGTGAATTCGGCGCCGACGTGGCCATCGGCAGCGCGCAACGCTTCGGCGTGCCGCTGGGCTTCGGTGGTCCGCACGCGGCTTACTTCTCGACGAAAGATGCGTTCAAGCGCGACATGCCGGGCCGTCTGGTCGGTGTCTCCGTGGACCGTTTCGGCAAGCCGGCCCTGCGCCTGGCGATGCAGACCCGCGAGCAGCACATCCGCCGCGAGAAAGCCACGTCGAACATCTGCACCGCGCAGGTTTTGCTGGCCAACATCGCCAGCATGTACGCCGTGTACCACGGCCCGAAAGGCCTGACGCAGATCGCCAACCGCATTCATCACCTGACCGCGATTCTGGCCAAAGGCTTCAGCGCATTGGGTCTGAACGTCGAGCAAGAAAGTTTCTTCGACACGCTGACGATCAAGACCGGCACCAACACTGCCGCGTTGCACGACAAGGCGCGTGCCCAGCAGATCAACCTGCGCGTCGTGGATGCCGAGCGTCTGGGCCTGTCCCTCGACGAAACCACCTCGCAATCCGACGTGGAAACCCTGTGGGCCCTGTTCGCCGACGGTAAGGCGCTGCCGGACTTCACCACCCTCGCCGCTTCCGTCGTTAGCACCCTCCCGGCCGCGCTTGTTCGTCAATCGCCGATCCTCAGCCACCCGGTGTTCAACCGTTACCACTCGGAAACCGAGCTGATGCGCTACCTGCGCAAGCTGGCCGACAAGGACCTGGCCCTGGACCGCACCATGATCCCGCTGGGTTCGTGCACCATGAAACTCAACGCCGCCAGTGAAATGATCCCGGTGACCTGGGCTGAATTCGGTGCCCTGCACCCGTTCGCTCCAGCCGAGCAAAGCGCCGGCTACCAGCAACTGACCGACGAACTGGAAGCGATGTTGTGCGCCGCGACAGGCTACGACGCGATCTCGCTGCAACCGAACGCCGGTTCGCAAGGTGAGTACGCCGGCCTGCTGGCGATTCGCGCCTATCACCAGAGCCGTGGCGAAGACCGTCGCGACATCTGCCTGATCCCGTCCTCCGCCCACGGCACCAACCCCGCCACCGCCAACATGGCCGGCATGCGCGTGGTCGTGACCGCGTGCGATGCCCGTGGCAACGTCGACATCGAAGACCTGCGCGCCAAGGCCATCGAGCACCGCGAGCACCTCGCCGCGCTGATGATCACTTACCCGTCGACCCACGGCGTGTTCGAAGAAGGCATCCGTGAAATCTGCGGCATCATTCATGATCACGGCGGCCAGGTGTACATCGACGGCGCCAACATGAACGCCATGGTCGGCCTCTGCGCACCGGGCAAGTTCGGCGGCGACGTTTCGCACCTGAACCTGCACAAGACCTTCTGCATCCCTCACGGCGGTGGCGGCCCGGGCGTCGGCCCGATTGGCGTCAAGTCGCACCTGACCCCGTTCCTGCCGGGTCACGGCACCATGGAGCGCAAGGAAGGCGCGGTCTGCGCGGCACCGTTCGGCAGCGCAAGCATTCTGCCGATCACCTGGATGTACATTCGGATGATGGGCGGCGCGGGTCTCAAACGCGCTTCGCAACTGGCGATCCTCAATGCCAACTACATTTCCCGTCGTCTGGAAGAGCATTACCCAGTGCTCTACACCGGCAGCAACGGCCTGGTAGCACACGAATGCATCCTCGACCTGCGTCCGCTGAAAGACAGCAGCGGCATCAGCGTCGATGACGTCGCCAAACGCCTGATCGACTTCGGTTTCCACGCCCCGACCATGTCGTTCCCGGTGGCCGGCACGCTGATGATCGAGCCGACCGAAAGCGAATCCAAGGAAGAACTGGACCGCTTCTGCGACGCCATGATCCGCATCCGCGAAGAAATCCGCGCGGTGGAAAACGGCACGCTGGACAAGGAAGACAACCCGCTGAAAAACGCTCCGCACACTGCAGCGGAGATTGTTGGCGAGTGGACGCATCCGTACAGCCGTGAGCAAGCGGTGTATCCGGTTGCGTCGCTGATCGAAGGCAAATACTGGCCACCGGTCGGTCGCGTCGACAACGTGTTTGGCGATCGCAACCTGGTTTGCGCTTGCCCGTCGATCGAAAGCTACGCTTAAACCAGTGTGGGGCGGCTAATCCGCCCCACACACCGTATTCCCTGTAGGAGCGAGGCTTGCCCGCGAAGAGGCCCTCAAGACCGCCAAAAGCTTCGCGGGCAAGCCTCGCTCCTACAGTTTCGTGTTGCGCCTATAACAAGAAACCGGAGAACAACCATGTCATTAAGCGTGTTCGACCTGTTCAAGATTGGCATCGGCCCCTCCAGCTCCCACACCGTCGGCCCGATGCGTGCAGCCGCGCGCTTTGCCGAAGGCTTGCGCCGTGAAGGGCTGCTGACTGCAACCGCCTGCGTCAAAGTCGAGCTCTACGGCTCGCTCGGCGCCACCGGTAAAGGCCACGGCAGCGACAAGGCCGTGTTGCTCGGCCTGGAAGGCGAACACCCGGACACCGTGAACACCGAAACCGTCGCCGCCCGTCTGCAAGAGATTCGCGGCAATGGTCGCTTGAACCTGCTCGGCGAACACAGCATTGCGTTCAACGAGAAAGAACACCTGGCGATGATCCGCAAACCGTTGCCCTATCATCCCAACGGCATGATTTTTCGCGCGTTCGACGCGGCGGGTCTGCAGATCCGCAGCCGCGAGTATTACTCGGTTGGCGGCGGTTTCGTGGTCGATGAAGACGCCGCCGGCGCCGACCGCATCGTCGAAGACGCCACGCCGCTGACCTTTCCGTTCAAAAGCGCCAAGGACCTGCTCGGTCACTGCACCACTTACGGTTTGTCGATCAGCCAGGTGATGCTGACCAACGAAAGTGCCTGGCGCCCGGAAGCGGAAACCCGCACCGGTCTGCTGAACATCTGGCAGGTGATGCAGGACTGCGTTGCCGCCGGTTGCCGCAACGAAGGGATTTTGCCCGGTGGCTTGAAGGTCAAACGCCGGGCTGCTGCGCTGCATCGGCAACTGTGCAAGAACCCGGAATCGTCATTGCGCGACCCGCTGTCGGTGCTGGACTGGGTCAACCTGTACGCCCTGGCGGTCAACGAAGAAAACGCCAACGGCGGACGCGTTGTCACTGCGCCCACTAACGGTGCGGCAGGCATCGTCCCGGCGGTGCTGCATTACTACATGCGCTTTATCCCCGGTGCCAACGAAGACGGCGTCGTACGCTTTCTGCTGACCGCCGCCGCGATCGGCATTCTCTACAAGGAAAACGCCTCGATCTCCGGCGCCGAAGTCGGCTGTCAGGGTGAAGTCGGCGTGGCCTGTTCCATGGCGGCCGGAGCCTTGTGCGAAGTACTTGGCGGCACCGTGCAGCAAGTGGAAAACGCCGCCGAAATCGGCATGGAACACAACCTCGGCCTGACCTGCGACCCGATTGGCGGGCTGGTGCAAGTGCCTTGCATCGAGCGCAACGCCATGGGTTCGGTCAAGGCCATCAATGCGGTACGCATGGCCCTGCGCGGAGACGGTCAGCACTTCGTCTCCCTCGACAAGGTCATCCGCACCATGCGCCAGACCGGCGCCGACATGAAAAGCAAATACAAGGAAACCGCCCGAGGCGGTTTGGCGGTCAACATTATCGAGTGCTGATGCTCACGCGCATCCGCACACTTTTTCAGGAGCTGAATATGTCCACCGAACAATTGCTGAAAACCCCGCTGCACGCCCTGCACATCGAACTCGGCGCGCGCATGGTGCCGTTCGCCGGCTACGACATGCCGGTGCAATACCCGTTGGGCGTGATGAAAGAACACCAGCACACCCGTGATCAGGCCGGGCTGTTCGATGTCTCGCACATGGGCCAGATCCGCCTGACCGGCGCCAATGCCGCCAAGGCCCTGGAAACCCTGGTGCCGGTAGACATCATCGACCTGCCGGTGGGCATGCAGCGCTATGCGATGTTCACCAACGAAACCGGCGGCATCCTCGACGACCTGATGGTCGCCAACCTGGGTAACGACGAACTGTTCCTGGTGGTCAACGCCGCCTGCAAGGATCAGGACCTGGCGCATCTGCGCAAACACATCGGCGACCAGTGCACTATCGAGCCGCTATTTGAAGAACGCGCCCTGCTCGCTCTGCAAGGTCCGGCCGCCGTCACCGTGCTCGCGCGCCTGGCCCCTGAAGTGGCGAAGATGACCTTCATGCAGTTCACCCGCGTGAAACTGCTGGGCGTCGAATGCTTTGTCAGCCGTTCGGGCTATACCGGTGAAGACGGTTTCGAAATCTCCGTACCGGCCGCCAACGCTGAAGCCCTGGCGCGCGCCCTGCTGGCCGAATCTGAAGTAGCGGCCATCGGCCTTGGCGCTCGCGACTCGCTACGTCTGGAAGCCGGCCTGTGCCTCTATGGCCACGACATGAACACCGAGACCACTCCAATTGAAGCCAGTCTGCTGTGGGCCATCTCCAAGCCACGTCGCGCTGATGGCGCACGGTCCGGCGGCTTCCCTGGCGCCGAGACCGTGTTCGCTCAACAACAAGCCGGCGTCAGCCGCAAGCGTGTAGGTCTGCTGCCTCAGGAACGCACGCCGGTGCGTGAAGGCGCAGAAATCGTCAACGAAGCGGGCGACATCATCGGTGCCGTGTGCAGCGGTGGTTTCGGCCCAACCCTGGGTGGTCCATTGGCCATGGGTTACCTCGACAGCGCTTATATCGCCATCGATACACCTGTATGGGCGATTGTTCGTGGGAAAAAGGTGCCTTTGCTTGTAAGCAAAATGCCATTTGTTCCACAACGCTACTATCGCGGCTGATTGACTGTTTCTATAAGTAACGCGGTTGCGTTAACAGTGCACTAATGTGTAACGCAACCGCCATAAAACAGTGCATGTCTTTGGTTATAAGCT
Source organism: Pseudomonas sp. NPDC099000 (assembly GCF_044759925.1). Taxonomy (NCBI): domain Bacteria; kingdom Pseudomonadati; phylum Pseudomonadota; class Gammaproteobacteria; order Pseudomonadales; family Pseudomonadaceae; genus Pseudomonas; species Pseudomonas sp. NPDC099000. Next base: position 5,170 of record NZ_JBIWAF010000031.1, on the reverse strand, counting down.
TCGTTTATGAACGTTGCTTATAACGTTCGAAAACAATTGAACAACCTGATCGAATAAGCTCGCACTAGTAGGGACGCTAATGCCGTCAACCTGAGCAAAACCGGGCCTCTCACAGGGCTTGTTTTTTCTCCCGTAGTTGGCGTAGAGTTTGTTCACTGTGTTTGCATGGGTCGCTTGGAATCGTGACCTGGGCAGTAGCCTACAAGTTAGCTACATCCCGTTCGACGTCTTCTTACTCTCCTGCAACCAGCCCCAGTACTCTTTCATGAGAAGGAGACTGTCATTAATTTTTGCGTCAAAGGAAATAAGAAATGTCCCAACGTCAGAGCGGTACCGTCAAGTGGTTTAACGACGAGAAAGGTTTTGGTTTTATCACTCCAGAAAGCGGTCCGGATCTGTTCGTGCATTTCCGCGCTATTCAGGGCAACGGCTTCAAGAGCCTGAAAGAAGGCCAGAAAGTGACTTTCGTCGCTGTGCAAGGCCAGAAAGGCATGCAGGCTGACGAAGTACAAGCAGAAGCCTAATCTTCTGTAACGAAAAAGCCCCTGATGCTGACATCAGGGGCTTTTTTGTGCGCGTAAATCCGTAAAATGGCTTCTTTTTTCCGTCCAGAGGCTGCCATGTCGAAACACCTGCTCAAACCCCAGGGCGACTTTCCCGCCGCCACCCTGGGCCGTCGCCTGGCAGCGATGTTCTATGACTTCCTGTTGTGTACCGCCCTGCTGATCGTCACCAGCGGCATTTACAAGATGATCCAGATGGCGATCATCGGCGAAGACAAAATGCGCACCTTGACCGAATCCGGCGCGCTGGACGGTGATCCGTTGCTGTCGACGGTGTTGTTGTTTGTGCTGTTTGGTTTCTTCGCCAAGTTTTGGACCTGGTCCGGTCAGACCTTGGGCATGCAGGTATGGTGCATTCGGGTGCAGAACGCTGATGGTTCATCGATCAGCCTTTGGCAGGCGCTGTTGCGGTTTGTGGTGTCGATCGCGTCGCTGTTGTGCGTTGGCCTTGGGTTCATCTGGTCGCTGTTCGACAAACAGAAACGCAGCTGGCATGACATGTACTCGAACACTCAACTGGTTCGAATTCCGAAGAAGACCAAGTAATGTCGGCAGACAAAAATCACTGTGGGAGCGGGCTTGCTCGCGAATGCGGTGCATCAGTCAACATCAATAGTGACTGATCCACCGCATTCGCGAGCAAGCCCGCTCCCACATTTTTCACAACTCAGGCGTTACCGGCCAGTTTCATCCGCGCAGCCTGGGTGAAATCGAGCATGCGCTTCAACGGCCGAATCGCCTGCGGAATCAACGCCGGATCCACAAATATCTCGTTCGTCCCTTCCTTCAAGCACTTCAGCGTGCGCTCAAGGGTGTTCATCGCCATCCATGGGCAGTGTGCGCAACTGCGGCACGCTGCGCCGTTACCGGCCGTTGGGGCTTCGATGAAGACCTTGTCCGGGCACAGCTGCTGCATCTTGTAGAAGATGCCGCGATCGGTGGCGACGATCAGGGTCTTGTTCGGCAGGCTCTGTGCCGCCGCAATCAACTGACTGGTGGAACCGACGGCATCCGCCAGTTCGATCACCGAAGTCGGCGACTCCGGGTGCACCAGAATCGCCGCGTCCGGGTACAGCGCCTTCATGTCTTCGAGCTGCTTGGACTTGAACTCCTCGTGAACGATGCAGGCACCGTCCCACAGCAGCATGTCCGCGCCGGTCTGGCGCTGGATGTACGTGCCCAGGTGTTTGTCCGGGCCCCAGATGATGGTTTCGCCGTTATCCATCAGGCTTTCGACGATCTCCAGCGCGCAGCTGGACGTTACCACCCAATCCGCCCGGGCTTTGACCGCCGCCGAGGTGTTGGCATACACCACCACCGTGCGCTCCGGGTGTTGATCGCAGAACGCCGAGAACTCATCCACCGGACAACCCAGGTCCAGCGAGCAGGTCGCCTCCAGGGTCGGCATCAGAATGCGTTTTTCAGGATTGAGGATTTTGGCGGTTTCGCCCATGAACTTCACACCGGCGACCAGCACGGTCTTGGCCGGGTGGGCACTGCCGAAGCGGGCCATCTCCAGTGAGTCGGAGACGCAACCACCGGTTTCTTCGGCCAGGGCCTGAATCACCGGATCGCAATAGAAGTGAGCAACCAGCACCGCGTCCTGAGCCTTGAGCTCGGCAGCGATGGCGGCACGGTAAAAAGCTTCCTCCTCGACAGTCAGCGGTTTGGGCTGCTTGGCGTCGAGGTGGGCTTGAACCAGAAGGCGTTCGGAAATCTGCGTCATGTTCGCAAGACCTGCAGGCGCTTTCGCGCGAAAGTCGAGTATACACCCGGCTCCGGACCCTTCAGGGTACCGCCGGGAGAGTGAGTATCATCAGGCACGGACAGCGGTGAAGATGCGCAAGGCTACAGAATATCCCGTGGATGCAAAAGATGATTCTGACCTGCGTCACGCGGTGCAGCCCCGCGTTGAGCCGAGCTCAAATCGCGGACAAAAAAAAATCCGGAAATCCTCACTTGCGTGGGCCTTCCAGACTTTTAAAACTGCTACAAAAATGGTGGGTCGTGTGGGATTCGAACCTACGACCAATTGGTTAAAAGCCAACTGCTCTACCAACTGAGCTAACGACCCGCTGTGTGGTGGCGCGTATAATACTGATTTTTAAGGACTATTCAACACCTAATTTAAAATAAATCAAAAATAAGGTGTTGGGTCGCTGATTCCGGCCGCCGCGAAGCCTTCTGCACGCAGTCGGCAGCTGTCGCATTTGCCGCAAGCGCGGCCGTTATCGTCGGCCTGATAGCAGGAAACAGTCAGCCCGTAATCAACCCCCAGCTTCACGCCTGCCTGGACGATCTGCGCCTTGCTCAGGTTCTGCAATGGCGCCTGAATTCGGAAACCATTCCCCTCTACACCGGCCTTCGTCGCCAGATTGGCCATGCGCTCGAACGACTCGATGAACTCGGGACGGCAGTCCGGGTAACCGGAATAATCCACCGCATTCACGCCGATAAAGATGTCACGCGCGCCGAGCACTTCAGCCCAGCCCAGCGCCAGGGACAGAAACACCGTGTTGCGCGCCGGCACGTAAGTGACTGGAATGCCTTCCCCCAGCTCTTCCGGAATGTCGATGCTGCTGTCGGTCAGTGCCGAACCGCCCATACCGTTCAGATTGAGGCCGATCACCTTGTGCTCGACCACACCCAAGTCCCGGGCAACGCGTGCAGCGGCGTGCAACTCTGCTTGAGAGCGCTGACCGTAATCAAAGCTCATGGTGTAGCACCTGTAGCCTTCAGCGCGAGCCATGGCCACAACCGTCGCGGAATCGAGGCCGCCGGACAGCAGGATGACCGCACGTTTTTCAGCAGGTTTCAGTTGTTCAGTCATCTCAGCGCCCCGGCTCGTCATTCCAAAGATATTTATGCAGCTGTAATTGCAGACGCACTGGCAGGTTGTCCGCCACCACCCAGTCAGCCAGGTCCCGCGCATTCAGGTCATGGTGGCTTGGCGAGAACAGTACTTCGCCTGCACGCTTGTCCAGACCGTACTGAATCAGCTTGGACACGGCCCAGTCGTAGTCTTCCCGCGAGCAGATGACAAACTTCACCTGGTCGTTGGGCGTGAGCAGTTCGATGTTCTCGTAGCGGTTGCGGTGCGCTTCTTTCGAACCCGGGGTTTTCAAGTCAACGACGCGACTGACCCGTGGATCGACCGCCGAGATGTCGAGCGCGCCGCTGGTTTCCAGCGACACTTCGTAACCGGCGTCACACAACTGCTTGAGCAATGGGATGGCGTTGGGCTGTGCCAGCGGCTCGCCACCGGTGACACAGACGTAACGCGGACGGAAACCGGCCACTTGCTCGAGGATGTCGTCGAGTGGGCGAACGGTGCCGCCGGTGAACGCGTAGGCGCTGTCGCAATACTGGCAACGCAACGGGCAACCGGTCAGGCGCACAAAAACTGTGGGCAGCCCGGCAGTCCGCGTTTCACCCTGCAACGAGTAGAAAACTTCGGTGATTCTCAATGTGTCTTGCATAGTCGCCACGGGCATAACAGCTAAACAGGCTGTCCGCCTCCGTCAGGCACTTCAAGGAACCCCGCCAACGCGCAGATCCCAAAAAGCGTGTTTCATAAAAAGGGCGTGAATTCTAACGAAAAAACCCGCGACAGGCGCGGGTTTCTTCAAAACGGGTCAAGCAGCCCTTACATTTTTTGCAGATCACGCTGGGCCAGCTGAGCGGCGGAAGTGCCCGGGTATTGCGACACGACCTGTTGCAGAATGCCTTTGACCTTGTCGGGATGACCGAGGCGGCGCTCTACATCAGCAAGCTTGTACAGCGAATCGGGCACTTTAGGGTGCTTGGGGTACAGCTGCGAAACCTTGGCAAATGCCTGACCTGCACCTTGCAGATCGCCTTTGGCCAAATTCACTTCGCCCAACCAGTACTGGGCATTGCCCGCGTACTGGCTGTTCGGGTACTTGCGCAGGAATGCGGCAAACGCCTGGCTGGCCTTGTCGAAATCCTTGGCTTTGATCAGGTCGAAGGCTGCATCGTAATACAGTTTTTCCTTCGCCGGATCTGCCGGTTCGCTACCCGCGGCAGGCGTTTGTGTGGAAGTGGCAGCGGCTGCCGCTCCGGCACCCGCGCCAGCGGCTGCACCGGGGGCATTCAAACTGCCACCGGTTGAAGAATTATCAGGAGTCGCGGCTGGTGCAACGCCGGTTCCTATGCGCCGATCAAGATCCTGATATCGCTCCAGGTTCTCTTGCTTCATGCGCGCTACATCATTCTGCAGAACTTCGATTACACCCTGTTGGCGTGAAATCTGCTCCTGCATGGATTGCAATTGGTTGAACAGCTCGCCCTGTGCCGAGACAGGGGCCGAAACCCCTCCCCCGGCATAGGCGCCGTTCGTACCGTAACCCGCAGGCGGATTACTAGTCCCGCTATTGTTATAGCCGGAGTCGTTATCGACCACAGGAACCGCAGCCCACACCGCAAGCGGTGCGAGGCTGAGAGCCAAAACAGTTACAGCACGACGGCACGTTCGCATGACGAATTACTTACGCAGTTCGACGCGACGGTTTTGAGCCCAGGACTGCTCGTCGTTGCCTGTAGCATCTTGTCGCTTTTCGGGTTATTATATCTTTTGCAGTTTATTT
>NZ_JBIWAF010000030.1:0-56453 GCF_044759925.1 Pseudomonas sp. NPDC099000 | reverse complement strand
CAATAATCCTGTACCGCTGATAGCTTCGCTTGAATCGTGTACTTTCCCATGAAACACCCCATCGGTCGTGTCCAACTTTTGGGGTGCACACCACTGCGTGGGAACGATCACGCTGTATCACAGCGACCGCGCAATAATCTCCTTCATGATTTCATTCGTCCCCGCATAAATCCGCTGCACCCGCGCATCGGCCCACGCCCGGGCGATCGGGTATTCCCACATGAACCCGTAACCGCCATGCAACTGCACGCATTCGTCGAGCACCTTGCATTGCAGATCAGTGCCCCAGTACTTGGCCATCGCGGCGGTCGGCACATCCAGCTTGCCTTGCAGGTGCAACTCCAGGCAGCGATCTACGAAAACCCGACCAATCTGGATTTCAGTCGCCATCTCCGCCAGCTTGAAGCGTGTGTTCTGGAAATCGGCAATCGCCTTGCCGAACGCCTTGCGCTCGCGGGTGTAATCCAGCGTCCATTTCAGCGCAGCTTCGGCCGAAGCCAGCCCGCCGATGGCGACGGTGAGGCGCTCCTGGGGTAACTCCTGCATCAGGTAGGCGAAGCCCATGCCCGCCTGCCCCAACAGGTTTTCCTTGGGGACTCGCACGTCCTGGAAGAACAACTCCGACGTGTCCTGAGCCTTCATGCCGACCTTTTCCAGGCGCTTGCCCTTGTCGAAGCCTGGCGTGCTGGCCTCAACCAGAAACAGACTGGTGCCCTTCGCACCGGCTTTCGGATCCGTCTTGGCCACGACAATCACCAGATCAGCCAGATAGCCGTTGGTGATAAAGGTCTTGGAACCGTTGATCACGTACTCGTCGCCATCCAGCACGGCGGTGGTTTTCACCCCTTGCAGATCGGAGCCCGCGCCCGGCTCGGTCATGGCAATCGCCGTCACCATCTCGCCGGATACCAGTTTCGGCAGGTATTTGTGCTTCAGCGCTTCACTGCCGTAATGCAAGATGTACGGCGCCACAATGTCCGAATGCAGAGAAAAACCGATACCGGTCAGACCAAGACGACCGACCTCTTCGATCACTACTGCGCTGTAGAGAAAGTCCGCCCCCAGCCCGCCGTATTCCTCCGGCAGGTGCGAACAAAGCATCCCCGCCTCCCCTGCCTTGTTCCAGAGTTTACGGTCGATGTAGCCTTGTTTTTCCCATTGCCCATGAAACGGCACGGCCTCTTTTTCAAGGAACGTTCGCACGCTGTCGCGAAACAATTCGTGTTCGGAACTGAACAAGGTTCTGGGGATCATGCGGCACCTGTCATTAATTGTTGGAAGAAGTTGACCTTCAGAGACTAAGCCCCACACCCGATACAGGACACTGGACACATCAGACAAAAAATAAGACGATCCAGCCGTCTGGTGACCACTTTCCCCTATAAGAATAAAGTTGAATTATGTCTAACCAAGTCTCCACGCCCTTGCGGCGCGTCAGCATCCTGGCTATCGACCGGGTTTTCGCTTCCACCCTCATGCAAGCCAAGGATTTCTTTCATCTGGCCAGCCTGCGCTACGGCAAACAACTGGGCCAGGGCCTGACGCCGGCGTTCGAAACGCGGCTGGTCAGCCCCGACGGCAAACCGGTGAATAGCTTCAGCGATGTGATCATGCCGGTGGACGGCGGCCTGGAAAATGCCGACGTCATTATCCTCCCGGCCTTCTGGGACGATTTCGATACCCTTTGCCAACGTTATCCACAGGTCCTGCCCTGGTTGCGTCAGCAACACGCTCGCGGCGCCGTGCTTTGCGGAGAGGCGACCGGGGTGTTCTGGCTCGCCGAGGCCGGTCTGCTCAATGGCAAGGAAGCGACCACGTACTGGCGCTTCTTCAATGCCTTCGCCGAGCGTTTCCCACAGGTCCATCTCAATCAAGACAAGCACCTGACCGACGCAGACAACCTGTATTGCGCAGGCGGCACCACCTCGGCGTGCGACCTTTACATCTACCTGATCGAACGCTTCTGCGGCGCCAACGTATCGCAAGCCGTGGCGCGGGACATTCTTTACGAAGTGCAGCGCAGCTACTCACCGGGACGCATCGGCTTCGGCGGGCAGAAATTGCACCAGGACGTGATCATCCTGCAGATCCAGCATTGGCTCGAAGAGCATTTCGCCGACAAATTCCGCTTCGAAGACGTCGCTCGCGAACACGGCATGAGCATTCGCAACTTCATGCGCCGTTTCCAGACCGCCACCGGTGACAAGCCGCTGCATTACCTGCAACGCCTGCGCATCGAAACCGCCAAGGGGTTGCTGTCAGGCAGCCGCAAGAGCATCAAGACCATCAGTTATGAAGTCGGCTATGACGATGCGAGCTTCTTTGCGCGGCTGTTCCGCCAGCACACCGAGTTGTCGCCGAACCAGTATCGGCAGCAATTCCAGCAAGCGGCTTAATCCACAGATCGATCGTTCCCACGCTCTGCGTGGGAATGCCGCCATGGACGCTCCGCGTCCGCTTCTAATGTGACGCGGAGCGTCACGGGATGCATTCCCACGCGGAGCGTGGGAACGATCAGACAGGGGATCTTCAGCGCACAAAAAAGGCCTGCATTTGCAGGCCCTTTTTTTTGCGAAATGTCCTACGGCTTATGCGCCCGGGACAGGAATTCGTGCGACTGCATTTCCAGCAGACGGCTGAGCGTGCGCTGGAACTCGAAGTTCAAGCGACCGCCGGTGTAGAGGTCCTTGAGCTCGACTTCAGCAGAGATGATCAGCTTGACGTTACGGTCGTAGAACTCGTCGACCATGTTGATAAAGCGTCGGGCGATGTCGTCGGTTGTGACGCTCATCTGCTCGACACCGCTGAGCAGCACGGCGTGGAAGATCTTGCCCAGTTCGATGTAATCGTTCTGGCTACGCGGGCCGTCGCACAGTTCGCGGAAGTCGAACCACGCCACGTCATCGCAGGTGCGCACAGCGCGGATTTCGCGGTTCTCGATCATCAGCACATCGTTTTCGATGGCGGCTGTGCATTCCGGCGTCAGGGCGCGGAAGCTTTTGCGCAGGCTTTCCTGGGCGGCTTCGTCCAGCGGGAAGTGGAACAGCTCGGCCTGCTCGAGGTGACGCAGACGGTAATCGACGCCGCTGTCGACGTTGACGATGTCGGTGTTCTGTTTGATCAGCGCGATGGCCGGCAGGAAGCGCGCACGTTGCAGGCCATCCTTGTACAGACCGTCGGGCACGATGTTCGAGGTCGCGACCAGGGTCACGCCATTCTTGAACAGCTCTTCCATCAGCGTGCCGAGGATCATCGCGTCGGTGATGTCGGACACGAAAAATTCATCGAAGCAGATCACCCGGGCTTCGTCAGAGAAGCGCTTGGCGATGATGGTCAGCGGGTTCTTCTCGCCGCCGAGGGTCTTCATCTCTTCGTGCACACGCTTCATGAAACGGTGGAAGTGAGTACGGACCTTTTCCTTGAACGGCAGCGCTTCGAAGAAGGTGTCGACCAGGTAAGTCTTGCCGCGACCCACGCCACCCCAGAAATACAGGCCCTTGACCGGTGCCTGGTCTTTCTTGCCAAACAGTTTGCCGAGCAGGCCCGGTTTGTTGTTCGACGCAGCGACCAGATCGTCGTACAGGCGCTGCAAATGGCGCACCGCAGTTTCCTGCGCGGCGTCATGGAAGAATTCCGGGCGTTTCAGATCAGCTTGATATCGTTCTAGGGGCGTCATAATTCGTTAGCAAGGCAACAAAAACGGGCCGTCACTGTAGCGACGGCCCGTGGGAATGGCAATCGGCCCTTGGTCGGACCGAGCCGTTGATTTATTCCTGAACAGGCGTCAGGGCAACCCGCAAGGCGTCGATGGCGACATCGCGAGCGGCGTCGTCAGCAAAAGTCGGGCTGTCAGCCACGCACTCGCCTTCCAGCCAGACGCTGAAGCTGCGGTCTTCACTGCGCACATCCAGTGGCTGACCCGATTGCAGCTGCTTGGTCACCTGGCCTGCGGTTTTCCCGTCGGCGAAGTTGCGCGACAGCAGCAGTTGCTCGCCATCGGCCGCCAGCAGACGAAAACGGAAACTGCTGTCTTCTTCGCGGAAGCTGACAAAACGTGCGGCTTTCGCGGCTTTTTTCTTGGTCGTCGCAGCGACCTGGGTCTGGGCGACGAAAGAGCGCAGGCCGACCGCTTCACGCAGTTCGTGGAGGAACGGCGTGGCGACCGAACGCGCTTTTTTGGCGCCGGCCTGCAGGATGTCTTCCAGGTCCGCCGGGCGTTCTATCAGCTGGTGATAACGCTCGCGGGACTCGCCCAGCTCGCTATCCAGCAGTTGGAACAGACGATTTTTCGCCTCGCCCCAACCCAGGCCCTGAAGCAATTCACTGCGGAATTCGTCGGATTGTGCCGGCGTAGCGAAAGCCTGGAACAAGGTGAACAGGTGCGAATTGTCCGGATCCTTGGCTTCGCCCGGCGAGCGGGAGTCGGTGACGATCCGCGAAATCGCGTCCTTCATCTCTTTGGCACTGCTGAACAACGGAATGGTGTTGTCGTAGCTCTTCGACATCTTGCGACCGTCGAGGCCTGGCAGCGTGGCGACGCTTTCTTCGATCAGCGCCTCTGGCATGGTGAAGAATTCCTTGCCCTGGCCAAACAGGTGGTTGAAGCGCTGGCCGATGTCGCGGGCCATTTCCACGTGTTGGATCTGGTCGCGACCGACCGGCACCTTGTGGGCGTTGAACATCAGGATGTCCGCGGCCATCAGCACCGGGTAGCTGTACAAGCCCATGGTGATGCCGGCATCCGGGTCTTCGCCGGTCTCGACGTTCTTGTCCACGGAAGCCTTGTAGGCATGGGCGCGGTTGAGCAGGCCCTTGGCGGCCACGCAGGTCAGCAGCCAGGTCAGCTCGGGGATTTCCGGGATGTCGGACTGGCGATAGAAGGTCACGCGGTCCACATCCAGGCCACCGGCCAGCCAGGTCGCGGCGATTTCCAGACGCGAGCGCTGGATGCGCAGCGGGTCATCGCATTTGATCAGGGCGTGGTAGTCGGCCAGGAAGTAGAACGAATCGGCATTGCTGTCACGGCTGGCAAGGATCGCCGGGCGGATGGCACCGGCGTAGTTGCCCAGGTGCGGCGTGCCGGTGGTGGTGATGCCGGTGAGAATTCGGGTACGAGTCGTCATGGGTAATCGCTTGTCAGACTGCAATCAATTCGAAAGGCGCGGCAGGATCAGATCTTTGAGATCGGTCAGCTTGCCATGAAAAAAGTGTCCGCATTCTGCCACTTTCAGCAGCTCATGGGGACGTTCCAGTTTCGAGGACCAATCGTAGACGGCTTGCGGATCGATGACTTCGTCGGTTTCCGGCTGGATCAGGGTCAGCTCGCCTTGCTGCGGCAGTTGATCCTGATCACCCAGGCGCATGACCGCGGGCGCGACCATGAACACATGCTTGAGCTGTTCGCCGTTGGCTTCCAGGCGTCCGCCGAGACTTGCTGCAACAAAACCGCCGAAGGAGAATCCGAACAGGGTCAGCGGCAACTCAGGGTATTTGGCCCGCAGCCATTCGGCGGCGGCCTGAGCATCGTCAACCTCACCGGTGCCCATCTCGTGGGTGCCTTCGCTGGCACCGACGCCACGGTAGTTGAAACGCAAAGTGATCAAACCGGCGTCGCGCGCGGTGCGCTGCAAGGTCGAGACCACTTTATTGAGCATGGTGCCGCCCTGCACCGGGTTCGGATGGCAGATCAGCGCCAGGCCGTGCGGCTGCTCATTGTCCAGGTAAAGGGCTTCCAGTTGGCCGACCGGACCATCAATCACTACAGGGGTTTCGCGCATAAGCAAGGAAGGAACTCCGTGACCTCGAATCGGGTCGACTCGTCTAGCAAATTGTCTGTGCCAATCTATTGCGAGTGAATCGCGGTATACAGCGCAGGTTCGAGCCGTTAACGTAAAGCAAAGCCGTTTATAGAGGAAGGACTCGTGGAACACTCGCTCTTAGTTTGGTTGTTGCCGACTCTTGCCCTGGTTGTGGGTGTCGCCATTGGTTTCCTGATCGCGCGTTTGGTGCCGAATGCCGCGCCTAGCAGCACCCAACGTCAGTTGGATGACATTCAGGAACGTTTCGACAGTTATCAGAACGAGGTGGTCACCCACTTCAACAGCACTGCAACACTGGTCAAGAAGCTGACTGCCAGCTATCAGGAGGTGCAGGATCACCTCGCCGAGGGTGCCAACCGCCTGGCCCTGGACGAGCAGACTCGTCAACGCTTGCTGGCCGCCCTGCACGCCGATGCGGCGCAGGCTCCACGGGAACGCCTGACGCCACCGCGCAATCAGGAGCCGCCTCGCGACTACGCCCCCAAAGCCCCGAACGCGCCGGGCATGCTCGACGAACATTACGGCCTGAAGAAGTAATCAGGTTTCGCGCGACATGAAAAAGCCCCCGGATGAGTGATTGTCCGGGGGCTTTTTTAATTCTGAAGGTTTCATCGCCTGGGGTTCAGTCAGGCTTGGCTGTCACTACTGGGTCGGTTGGGAATACTGCTGCCCCGGAATCGCCTTCAGGTTGACCTCGACCCGACGGTTCTGCGCCCGACCATTGGTATCACCGTTGCTGGCAATCGGGTTATCCGGCCCCGCACCGCGAGCCGACAGGTTGGCGCCGCTGACGCCTTGCGAGGTCAGGTAAGTCGCCACGCTCTGGGCACGACGCTGGGACAGGTCCATGTTGTGCTGGCGGCCGCCAGTGCTGTCGGTGTAGCCGACGATTTCGATCTGGTTCTGGCTGAACTCCTTCAGCGAGCCGGCCAGATTGTTCAGCGGCTGATAGAAGCTGGAGGCGATATTCGCCGAATCGGTGGCGAACGTGATGTTACCCGGCATGATCAGCTTGATCTGATCGCCTTGACGCTGCACCTCGACACCGGTGTTGGCCATGCTGGCACGCAGCTTCTTCTCTTGCTGGTCGGCGTAGTAGCCGTAACCGGCAGCAGAAGCCCCCACGACTGCCGCGCCGATCAGCGCCCCCTTGCCACGGTTATCGTGGTTAATGGCAGCACCGGCCACAGCACCGGCCAAGGCGCCGAGCCCGCCGTATTTAGCGGTTTTACTCATGCCCGTGGAACCGCCATCAGCCTGTCCCTGGTTGTTATAAGGGTTGGGCGAGGCGCAACCGGACAGCAAGGCCACAGCCGTAGCGACAATAATCAAACGCTGCTTGGTGAACATGAAGAGCTCCTACTTTTTTGCATTCTGGGGTGCAACGGACTAAAGCATTGGACCTTTGCGGGCGTTTGATCATTTTGGCCGGCGAAAATTCCGTCGGTTACATTCACGCCCGCACAAACGGGTTCTCGCGCATTTCATCGCCCAGGCGCGTGTCCGGACCATGCCCGGTGACCACCGTCGCCTCTTCGTCGAGCGTATAGAGCCGCTGCTTGATCGACCGCACGATAGTCGCCTGATCGCCACCCCACAAATCCGTGCGCCCTACCCCGCGTCGGAACAGCGTGTCACCGGCAATCAGTAGCTTGGCCTCGGAAAACCAAAAACTCATCGAACCCGGTGTATGACCCGGCGTGTGCAACGCCACGCCGCAACCGCAAGCCAGCTCCTCATCGTCGGCCAACCAGCGATCCGGCGACGGCACCGGCGTGTAAGGCACACCGAACATCTGGCACTGCATCTCCAGATTGTCCCAGAGGAATTGATCTTCTTTATGCAGGTGCAGGGTCGCGCCGGTTTTCTCCTTGAGCTGACCGGAGGCCAGGAAGTGATCCAGGTGCGCATGGGTGTGGATGATGCTCACCACCTTCAAGCCCAAGGCGTCGAGGCGCGCGAGGATCAATTCATGATTGCCGCCCGGGTCGACCACGATCGCTTTTTTGGTGATCGGATCACCGATGATTGTGCAGTTGCACTGCAAGGGGCCGACGGGGAAGGTTTCGCGGATCAGGGTGGGCTGCTGGGACATCTACGTATGCTCGGAAAACAGGGATGGGCAATTTTGGCACAAAACCGTATCAAGTCTTTTTGTGGACTCTGTAGATCTCGAAATGCGCTATCCCAGCACCCCCAGCTCTTTGGCCCGCGCCACCGCCTGCGTCCTTCGCTCAACCCCAAGCTTGCTGTTGATGTGACTGGCGTGGGTCTTGACCGTGTGCAGCGAGATGAACAATTGATCGCTGATTTCCTGGTTCGAGCAACCTTGGGCGATCAGGCGCAGAACGGCCAGCTCACGCGCGCTGAGTTGTTCCGCCCCAGGGGATGACTCCAATGCCGGGCGAGCGGCCATGACAGGCAGTTTTTCGGCCAGGTTCTGCGACACTACGGTAGGAGCGCAGAGTTGCAGTTGCCCGCGCAGCCAGTCCGGGTGTTCAGTCAGCAATGCGTCGAACGGTTGCAGGACACCCCCGGTTGCCGCTTCCAGCGCCTGGACCAGCGCCTTGCGGGCCTCGGGTTCACGGCCGACCGCCAGCAACAGGGTGATTTTCTGCGTCAGCGCCATCACGCTGAGCATTTGCCGTCCCGATTTCTGGCCATGCTCAAGCAGCGCATTCAAACGCCCCTCGGCCAGCATCGGTTGCCCCTGAATCACTTCCAGCAAGGCTTGCTGCAATTCGATGTGCAGTGGCAGTTGGGGATGAAATTCCGGCGGCGCGGCCGCGTGCTCGCCGTTGTAAGTCTGGCCCAGTCGCGCCAGCCAGGCTTCGGCCAGATCGGTACGCCCCTGGGCCAGCCAAAGTTCGCATTTGACCAGGGTGATCATCGCCAGGTAATAGATCGGCGGCACGTCCCAGATGTGCATCAGGCGTTCGGCTTCGGCAAGTTCGGCGAAGGCTTTTGCAAATTCGCCGCTGCTGCCCTCAAGCCGGGCGATCACGCAGTGGCCGATCAACACGCTGATATCGCGACAGGCGCGGGCTTCACTCAACCCGGCTTGCAGACGTGCCCGCGCGGCTTGCGGCTGCAAGCGCACGGCCAGCAAAAAGCCCTCGTACAAGGTCAGCCGTGCACGCACGGCATAAAGCCGTTGCGGGGATAACCCTTGCAGGCGTTGCAGGCCCTGACGGACTTCCTGCAACGAGCGCAGGATTTCCCCACGCGCTTGCAGCACGCGTGCGCGGTCGTAATGGGCCAGCGCTTCAAACAGCGGGTTGCCGACTCGTTGCGCCAACTCAAGGGATTCGCGGTTCAAGCTGCGGGCACGCCACAGGTCGCCGTCGGCAATCGCCAGGTTGGACAGGGTGGAAAGGCACATCAGCCGTTGCCCGTAGCGCTTGGCCGGCAGGCTTTCCAGTGCTTCGGTGCAGTAAAGTTGTGTGAGCGCGCGATGGCCTCGCCCCCGGGCGATGATGCCGCTCAGGGCCAGCCATTGCGCCAGCATGGACTTCTGCGCGGTCGCCGACGGGGCTGGCAGGAAGCGGCTCAAATGGGCCGCCAGCTCCTCGGCAGCGTCCAGCTGACAAGCCAGCCCCAACGCCCAGCTGTAGAGCACGATCAGTCGCGGCGTGCTGATCAGCAAACTGTCGGGCAAGTCCATTTTCCAGCGCAGCAGCATGCCGACGTTCTGTTCGGCGAGCAGTTGTTCTTCAGAGAGGTTTTGCACCAGGTTCGCCGCAACGTCCAGGTGCCCGGCGCGCAACGCCTGCTCCACCGCCTCGTCGAGCAGCCCTTGCGCATTGAACCAACGACAGGCGCGCAGGTGCAGGCTGGCGGCCGGCACGATCGACTGGGCGGTGGGCCGGGTACGCAACAGGTCGGAAAACAGGTGGTGATAGCGATACCAGTGGCCGTGCTCGTCCAGCGGTACCAGGAACACCTGGTGCGCCTGGAGGAAACGCAGAATTTCGGCACTGTCATGGGCCTCGCGAACCGCGTCGCAGAGTTCGCTGCAAAAACGTTCCTGAGGTGCGGTGTCGTAAAGGAATGACTGCACTTCGGCGGGCAGGCAATCGATGACTTCTTCGAGCAGGTAATCGCGAATCAGCCCTTCCCCGCCGTGCAACGACTGCGGCAACGCACCATCAGTGCCTGCCTCGGAGGCCGCCAGCAACCAGAAACGCAGACCGGCGACCCAGCCTTCACTGCGCTGGATCAGGTTTTCCAGGGCCTCGCCACGCAATGAACTGCTGTGTCGATCAAGCAATGTGAGGGCTTCATCGTGGGTCAGTCGAAGATCCTGCTCATGCAACTCGAGCAATTGCCGTGACAGGCGCAAACGCGCCAGGTGCCAGTCCGGACGCTGGCGACTGGTCACCATGACCAGCAAACCATCGGGCAAATGATTGAGGAAAAATTGCAGACAACGATCCAGTACCGGGCCCTGGGCCAGATGATAGTCATCCAGCACCAGCAGCAAAGGCGTCATCGGCGAAAGGTGGATGGCCAGCTCATCCAGCAATCCGTCGAGCCATTCTTCGAAAGCGAATGGCTGATGGCGCTGGCGCATCTTCAGCAAGCCCAAGGCCTGGCTGCCAAGCTTCGGAAAATAATCCTGAAGACCTTCAAGCAAACGTTCGAGGAAACGCCCCGGATCGCTGTCCCGAGGACTCAACCCCAGCCACAGACTGTGCCAATGGGCCGGCAGCCCTTGGCAGAATTCCACCGCCAATGAGCTCTTGCCGAACCCGGCGGGTGCGCTGACCAGCAACAGCCTGCCACCGAGGCCGGCACTCAGGCGCTCGCACAGACGAGGCCGCAGCACATGGCCGTCAGGCAACGGGGGTCGAAAAAAGCGCCCGTCCAGTGCCGCGACGGCAACGCTTGCAGGGCCCGGGAGTGGGGACAGATCAGTCATGGCCGGCTCTTGTTTGAATTGCGGGTGGCGGCGTTGCAGATGTCCGCAGACTATCGGTAAACGAAGAGGGAATGAAGGTTATTGCTACAAATGGCTACAAAAAGAATACACGCTAAGGTGTCGATCAAACCCGACAGCCACATCGACCTCGTAGCAGCTGTCGAGCTTGCGAGGCTGCGTTCGGCTGCGCAGCAGTCGTGAAATGAAGCGACGCGGTATTTCAGGAAGACTGTGGAATTAGGGTTTACGACTGCTGCGCAGCCGAACGCAGCCTCGCAAGCTCGACAGCTGCTACAACGATCATTATGAAATTCAAAAAAAACGCCCCGAACCAGTCGGGGCGTTTTTCGAGGATGCGGCCTCTGCTTCAGTGCAGGTTAACGAACCCCGTCCTGACGCAGCGCAGCGGGGGTAAAATCGCTGGTGGTCGCGGTGAAGCCGAAGTCATACGCCGACTTCTCTTCGTTCTTCATGCCCAGTGCCAGGTAACGGCCCGATTGCAGGTCGTACAAGGTTTCCAGGGTGTACCAAGGCACTTGAAAGTTGTAGTAGTTCTGGGAGTGAGCTTCCGCCACACGCCACAGTTGATTGCGACCGTCGTAGTGGTCGATCACCGCGGCTTGCCAGGTGTCTTCGTCGATGTAGAAGTCACGTTTGGCGTAGATGTGACGCTGACCTTCCTTCAAGGTGGCAACCACATGCCAGACCCGGCGCAGCTCGTAGCGAGCCAGGTCCTGGTTGATGTGACCGGCCTTGATGATGTCGTCGTACTTCAGTTGCGGCGAATCGAGCTTGTAGCTGTCGGAGGCGATGTACATCTCTTTCTTGCCTTCGAGTTTCCAGTCGTAACGATCCGGCGCACCGTTGTACATGTCCAGGTTGTCGGAAGTCCGCAGGCCGTCAGCCGCAGTACCCGGCCCGTCATAGGACACTTGTGGCGCACGACGCACACGACGTTGACCGGCGTTGTAGACCCACGCCGAACGTGGCTCTTTAACCTGGTCGAGGGTTTCGTGCACCAGCAGCACACCACCGGCCAGACGTGCCGGCGCGGTCACTTTCTGCTTGAAGTAGAACAGGATGTTGCCCGGGTTCGCCGGATCGTAGTCCTTCATCTTGTCGCGGAACACGAACTGATCCTGGAAGTAAACCAGGCTGTACGAGCCGTTCGGTTGCGGCGTGGCCTGGGTCACCAGACGGGTCACGCTGCCACCGCGATAGCGGGTGATGTGGTTCCAGATGACTTCAACGCCGGTCTTCGGAATCGGGAACGGCACGGCCGTTTCGAAGTTCTCCAGACCGTTGCCGCCGGACACCAGATTGGTGCTGGTGGCGTTTTTCTTGATCGAGGCAAACACTGCGTCCGGCACGGTCGCGCCGCGATGGGACGGGTAAACCGGCATCTTGAAGGTTTCCGGGTAGCGCTTGAACATCGCGTACTGGCCCGGTGCGAGTTTTGCCTTGTATTGGTCGACGTTCTGCGCAGTGATGGTGAACAGCGGTTTTTCACTGGCGAACGGGTCAGACAGGAAGCCTTTGCCGTCGACGGTGCCGGCGTTTTTCGCCATCGGTTTCCAGGCCGGGATCGAACCGTCAGCGTTGCCCGCCATTTCGGCGCCCATCGGCGTCAGGCTCTTGCCCAGTTTATCCGCTTCGGCAGCAGGCACTGCCGCCATGACGCTGGTCGCCAGCAGCGAAAGCCCCAGAACACCGGCGTGGAACAGACTCTTTGTTATTTTCATATGTGTGTTCATCCTGAAAAAACAGTGCTTAGAAGTTCACGCCGAAGCTGAGCGCAACGAAGTCGCGGTCATCGACGGTGGTGTACTTGCCATCAAAGAAGTTGGTGTAGGCCAGGCTCGCGGTGTAGGTGTTCTGGTATTCGGCATCGACGCCCAGGCTCACCGCTTTGCGACCTTCTTCGAAGTTGCCGCCAGGGCCAGGAGAATAACCATCTACGTCATGGGACCAGGCCACGTTCGGCTTGAGGTTCACACCGGCGAATACGTCGTTGTATTCCCAGATGGCGCGGCCACGGTAGCCCCACGAAGTCGACGTGGTGAAGCCGTCGCTGTTGCAGTTGCGGCTGCGGTTGTTGGTCGGAGTGCCCGGGCCGGCACCGTTGATGGTGCTGGTGTTGAGCGCCACGCATGTATTTACAGCGCCAGTGGCTGGCAGAGCACCCGGGCCGTAGACCGGATCGCGGCCATAACGGACGTCGGAGGTGCTTTCCAGGCCGCCGACGTGAGTCACGCCCACTTCGCCCACCAGGGTCAGACGACTCGCACCCATGACTTGGTCGAAGAAGTGCGTCAGGGTGGTCTGGAACTGGGTGATTTCTTTGCGACGATAGCCGTGCAGGTCTTGACCCGGGCCGGCAGAGAGCAGCGAAGCGTTACCAAGGGCGCCGCCCAGAGGACGAACACCGGCGAACAGAATGTCGGTGGAGTTGAGCTGCACCGGCGCGTTCGGACGGTAGCTCAGTTCACCGCTCCACGCCGTACCGGTAGGCAGGGTGGTGGAGAAGCTCAAGCCGTAGAGGCGAATGTCTTCCGGGTATTCGATGAAGTATTTCGAGTTACCCGCCACCAGCAACGGCGCGAGTGCGGCGAACGGACCTGGCAGCGCAGCAGCGGTGTTATAGACCGACTGTGGCGCGCCCGTGGCGCTGAAGATCGGCGCACGGCTGTGGTAGTTCATGAAGTAGGCACCGAATTCGGTGTCCAGCGGCTCGAACATGTACTTGAGGGACGCGCCCCACTGACCGCTGTCTCGTGCATCGCGGTCGCCGCCGCGCTGGACCAGTACACCTTCCTCGTTGACATTGACGCCGTTGGCGGCCAATGGACCCAACGCGATGGCTGGAATCTGCGAGCGCTTGTTCAACACCCGCAGGTTGTTGTCGCAGCCATCGGCAACGATGTCCGGCTGCGAGAAGAACGTGCCGCAGTTATCGACAACGGTCTGATCCCATTCCAGCTGGTAGAAGGCTTCTGCCGACAGGTTTTCGGTCAGGCTCTGGGACACATAGAACATGTTGACCGGGATCAGGCCTTCCTTGATCTCGGCACCCGGACGACGGAACGCGGACACGTCGATCGGGTTGATCGAGTTGATGCCGCCGCCGATGAAGGTACTTTCACCCCAGCTCACCACCTGCTTGCCCAGACGCACGGAACCCGGCTGATCGGCAACGGAGTAGTTGTGGTAGACGAAGGCGTCGAGGATCTGACCCCCAGCGGACTTGGCGCCTTCCTTGCGGTTGCTGTCGCTGATGTCCTTGAACGGACGGCTTTCGTCCTTCAGTTCAAAGTCGTACCAGTATTTGCCACGGACGAAAACGCCGGTGTCGCCATACTTCAATTCAAGGTCATGGATGCCCTTGAAGATCTTCGAGAAGGTTTTCCCGCTCTCGAAGTTCAAGTGACCGTCATCGGAGGTCTGGGACAGGCCGCGGCCACCGTTGTTGACGCCGATGAGGTTCTTGTTGGCGCTCTCGGTAGACCAGCTGGAGCCGATCGACAGGGAAGAATCGAACTGACCTTCGATTTCACCAACGTTGAAACTGACGCCGAATGCAGGCCCGGCGAGCGAAGAGGCGAGACTGACCGCCAGGGGCAATTTCGCCCGGCGCCAGAACGTGTTTACTGATGTCATCGACGCTACTCCATGTGCATTATTGTTATGGCAGTTAGCACTTCTAAAAACGTTGTGGATGACGGGGAGCCAAAGCGTCCCGAAGTCACTCCAAAATTGCATCGCCCCGTTTTGTGCGTGTGCTCCGTTCTTAAAAATCCTTGAGCGGACTATAGCCAGCAGGTAGTAGAGCTTGATCCCTCTAAAGTGTGATTTGCAGCTGCCGGCCACTCTGGAACAGTCCTTTCGCCAGTCCGACACATGTCGGCAGGGCAAGGATGGCTGAAAATTCGGATTTCACAAGCCAAGCGCTTGCTTGGTGGGGCTGGCGTGCCTGTTTGGGCACGCCAGAGGGCGCTTAAAGCGTCGAGAGGAAGGTGCTGTTGTTGGCCTGCCATTCAGTTATGTCGAGGCGGATACGCTTCTTGTCGAGCTTGCCGACACTGGTCTTGGGAATTTCCGTAACAAGGGCGATCTGACTCGGGATCGCCCACTTGCTCAGGTGCCCCAATTCCACGAATGGCTTGAGGTGTTCCTTGAGCTCTTTAGCCCCGATCTCATGCCCTTCGCGGATCACCAGCAGCGCAAACGGGCGCTCGCCCCACTGTGGATCGGCGATGCCCACCACTGCTACTTCGCGTACCGCCACGTGGCGGCTGATCAGATCTTCGAGGTCCAGAGAGGAGATCCACTCGCCGCCGGTCTTGATCACGTCTTTGATGCGATCACGAATGTCGATCACGCCCATGCTGTCCAGCGTCGCCACGTCGCCGGTGTGCAGCCAGCCCCCGGCCCAGAGCTCGGCGCCCTTCTGCGGTTCGTTGAAGTAACCCTCGGTGAGCCACGGCGCACGCAGCACCAGCTCGCCCTGAGTCTCGCCATCGGCGGGCAGGAAGTTGCCGTCGGTGTCGACGATTGCCGCCTCCACCAAAGGCCCCGGTACGCCGGCCTTGATGCGATACGTGGTGCGTTCGTCTTCGGTGCCGGCCATCAGCTCATCGTTGAGGTGGGCACAGGACACCAACGGCCCGGTTTCCGACATGCCGTAAGCGGCGGTCAGCTGAATGCCCTTGGCCTTGGCTGCTTCGTACAGCGAACGGTTCAGCGCACTGCCGCCGATGACGATTTTCCAGCCGCCGAAATCGGTGTCTTGCGCCGCCTTGGCGTTGAGGACCATTTGCAGGATGGTCGGCACGCAGTGGGAAAAGGTGACCTTCTCCTTGCGCCACAGCTCCACCAGGTATTCCGGGTCGTAACGGCCGGGATAAACCTGCTTGAGCCCGAGCATGGTCGCCACATAGGGCAAGCCCCAGGCATGCACGTGGAACATCGGCGTGATTGGCATGTACACGTCGTTGGTGCCCAGCAGCCGAACGCTGTCAATGGCGCCCATGATGGTCGACACGCCCATGGTGTGCAGCACCAGTTGCCGGTGGGTGAAATACACGCCTTTAGGGTTGCCGGTGGTGCCCGTGGTGTAGAACGTGGTCGCGACCGAATTCTCGTCGAAGTCCTGGAAGTCGTACTGCGTGCTCGCGGCCGCCAGCAACTGCTCGTACTCGCCGACCAGGTTCGGCAAATCGGCGGTTTTTTCCGACAGGTCAGTCAGCAGCAGGGTTTTCTCGACCGTGGTCAGGTGCCCGGCAATCGCCTGGTACAGCCCGACGAACTCGCTGTTGACCAGCACGAAGCGGTCCTCGGCGTGGTTCATGGTGTAGAGGATCTGTTCCGGTGACAGGCGCACGTTGATGGTGTGAATCACCGCGCCGATCATCGGGATGGCGAACATGCATTCCAGATACCGATGGCTATCCCAGTCCATCACCGCCACGGTATCGCCGGCCTTGACCCCGGCTTGCGTGAGCACGTTGGCCAGCCGCGCGACCCGCTCGATCAGGGTCGGATAGCTGTAGCGCAACTGGTCTCGGTAAATGATCTCGCGGGTTTTTTCGTAACGAGCGCCCGACATCAGCAGCCGTTTGATCAGCAGCGGATACTGGTAAGCGCCTTCGGCTGGGGGGATAACGCGAGTCTGCAACATAAGAATCCCTTTTCTGACTGCACGGTGTTGGCTTCAAGAGGTAACCACTCTAGAACCCTTATACGCCGGCCAAATCAGCCAAAGGAATGATTTGCAGAGCCGTACAAATGCTAGCTTTGCGCCAGCATTTGCGAGAATTCGTTATCCGACAGGTTCTGCGCGATCAATGCATCTCGGTGAAGGCGAGTTTGACGCCGATGGCGATCAGCACCACGCCCATGGTCCGGTCGAACCAGTGGCCCATCCGGGCAAAACCGGCGCGCACGCGCTGCTGGCTGAACAGCCGCGCCACCAGGCAGAACCACACGGCCGTCGCCGCCGCGAGATAGAGCCCGTAGCCCGCCTGTACCGCCAGCGGCGTGTGCGGGTTGATCACCACGGTGAACAGCGACAGGAAGAACAGCGTGGCCTTGGGGTTCAGGCCGTTGGTCACGAAACCTGAGGTGAAGGCGCCGCGCGGGGTGCGTTCGCCGGCCTCTTTGTGCAGACCGTCGTCGACCGCTTTGGCCGGTTGCGCGCGCAGGGCCTTGTAGCCGATGTACAGCAGATAGCCCGCAGCCGCCCATTTCAAGGCATTGAACAGCACGATCGACTGCGACACGATCAGGCCGATGCCGAGCAACGAATAGCCGACGTGCAGGAAAATCGCCGTGCCGACACCCAGCGCAGTCCAGGTCCCGGCGCGGCGACCGTGAGTCACGCTCTCACGCACCACCACGGCGAAATCCGGGCCGGGGCTGGCGACGGCGAGCAAGTGAATCAGGGCAACGGTCAAGAACTCTGTCCAGTACATGGGGGCTCCTTTGGGGAAGGCGGATCAATAAACATGGCTCGGGCAAACTTCACACCTGTGGCGAGGGGGCTCGCCCCCGTTCGGCTGCGAAGCAGTCGCAAAATCTGTCCACTCGGTACACCTGACGAAACATGGTTGCTAATGAAAGGGGCCGCTTCGCGCCCCAACGGGGGCAAGCCCCCCCGCCACAATTGTTTCATCTGGTAGGCTCGGCAGATTACGCCTTCAGTTCACTGCACAAAAGGTACAGTTGATGACGAACTCTCGCCGCGCCGTTTTCCTCGACCACCCTTCCCTGGACCTGGGCGATCTCGACCTCAGCCCGTTGCGCGCCTGCTTTGACGACTTGCAACTGTTCGCACAGACCACGCCGGACCAGGTGATCGAACGTCTCAAGGGCGCCACCGTGGCCATCAGCAACAAGATCCTGATCGACGCCGCCGCCATCGCCGCCAGCCCTGATCTGAAGCTGATCCTGATCGCCGCCACCGGCACCAACAACGTCGACCTCGCGGCCGCTCGCGCCCACGGAATCACGGTCTGCAACTGCCAGGGCTACGGCACGCCGTCGGTGGCGCAGCACACGATCATGTTGTTGCTCAACCTGGCCACGCGCCTGGCCGACTATCAGAAAGCCGTCGGTGAAGGCCGCTGGCAACAAGCGAAACAGTTCTGCCTGCTGGATTACCCGATTGTCGAACTCGAGGGCAAAACACTCGGCCTGCTCGGCCATGGCGAACTGGGTGGCGCGGTCGCACGGCTGGCCGAAGCGTTCGGCATGCGTGTGCTGCTGGGTCAGATTCCCGGGCGCCCTGCCCGGCCGGATCGCTTGCCGCTGGATGAACTGCTGCCGCAAATCGACGCGCTCACCCTGCACTGCCCACTCAACGAACACACCCGCCACTTCATCGGCGCCCGCGAACTGGCCTCGATGAAACCCGGTGCTTTCGTGGTCAACACCGCACGCGGAGGCTTGATCGATGAACAGGCACTGGCCGATGCGTTGCGCAACGGTCATCTGGGCGGTGCGGCGACGGATGTGTTGAGCGTCGAGCCACCGACCGCCGGCAATCCATTGCTGGCCCACGATATTCCACGGTTGATCGTCACCCCGCACAACGCCTGGGGCAGTCGCGAGGCGCGCCAGCGGATCGTCGGTCAGTTGACCGAAAACGCGCAGGGATACTTCAGCGGTAAAGCGCTGCGGGTCGTCAGTTGATAGACTGCTGCACTTTTTTTCACAGGAGCAGTTATGGATCCGCGCAGTGAAGTACTGCTTCGTCAGGCCGAGTTATTCCAGGGTTCGGTGTTGCTGGCCGGTTTGCCCGCCGACGACTTGCTCGGCCGTCTGCCCGATGCCCACGGCTGGTGCTGGCATGCCGGCGATCAAGCGGCGCTGGACGCGCGCTTCCCCGAGCGCAGCCATTTTGGCGTGAACGCACCCGAGCGCGAGTTCGAGACGGCGGTGGTGTTTTTGCCCAAGTCCAAGGACCTGACCGACTACATCCTCAACGCCCTCGCCTCGCGCCTGGCCGGTCGCGAGTTGTACCTGATGGGTGAAAAACGCAGCGGCATCGAAGGCGCGGCCAAGCAACTGAACCCGTTCGGCAAGCCACGCAAGCTCGACAGCGCGCGGCATTGCCAGCTCTGGCTGGTCACCGTGGCCAACGCGCCACGAGCCAAGTCGCTGGAAAGCCTGGCCCAGACCTATGAATTGCCGCTGGCCGAAGGTCCGCTGAAAGTCATCAGCCTGCCGGGCGTGTTCAGTCACGGTCGACTGGATCGAGGCAGCGCGTTGCTGCTGGAGCATCTGGACAAGTTGCCGAGCGGCCACTTGCTCGACTTCGGTTGCGGTGCAGGTGTGTTGGGCGCAGCGGTGAAGCGTCGTTATCCACACAATCAGGTCACCTTGCTCGACGTCGACGCATTTGCTGCCGCCAGCAGTCGTTTGACGCTGGCTGCCAATGGCCTGGAAGCGGACGTGATTACGGGCGACGGCATTGACGCGGCACCGATGGGTTTGAGTGCAATTCTGAGCAACCCACCGTTCCATGTCGGCGTTCACACCGACTACTTCGCCACCGAGAACTTGCTGCGAAAAGCGGCCAAACATCTGAAAAACGGCGGCGAACTGCGCCTGGTTGCGAACAGCTTCCTGAAGTATCAACCGCTGATCGAAGAGCACTTGGGCGTGTGTGCGATCAAGGCTGAAGGACAAGGTTTCAGGATTTATCGGGCCAAACGAGGCTGAAAAATAAGTGCTTGCCTAACGGGTTTCGCCTAGGCAGAATCCGCTCCGTCCTAGGGGAGTAGTCTCCCACGAGCGCCATGCTCGTCCGGCATACGTCAACATACTTGGTCAACAGACCATGGCGTATGCGACCCAAGCGTCCGCATCAGACGGATCGCAGGGTTTGACAAGACCTATGACACGAACACCTTACCCGGGGCGGGAAGGCTGTACGTGTCATAGCCGTGTCGACCCGCCCCTTAGGAAAACCCTGATGCTGGACTCTCTGCTCGTTCCCACCGCAATCGTTGCCTTGGCCGAAATCGGCGACAAGACGCAACTGCTCGCGCTCATTCTCGCTGCCCGCTTTCGCAAACCCTGGCCGATCATCGCCGGCATCGTCGCCGCGACCCTGGCCAACCATGCGGCAGCCGGCGCGGTAGGCGCCTGGTTCGGCAGTTTCTTCTCGGATGCGGTGTTGCACTGGATCCTCGCCGCGAGCTTCGCCGCGACCGCGCTGTGGACCCTGGTGCCGGACAAGATGGACGACGATGAAGCCAGCACCGCCCGCAAGTTCGGGCCGTTCCTGACTACGCTGATTGCGTTTTTCCTGGCCGAAATGGGCGACAAAACCCAGGTCGCCACGGTAATGCTCGCCGCGCAATACCCGGATTTGTGGCTGGTGATCATCGGCACCACCGCCGGGATGTTGATTGCCAACGTGCCCGTGGTGTTGGCCGGTAACTTTGCGGCAGACAAATTGCCGCTCACCCTGATCCGTCGCCTGGCAGCGTCTGCGTTCTTTGTCCTGGCGATTGTGGCGGTGTACAAGGCGATGCAGAGCAGCGGGTGGGTTTGACGCAGTAGGTCGATAGACCGCGTTATCGTTCTTCGCGGGCAAGCCACGCTCCCACAGGTCTTTGGTCGATTACATAATTTGTGTACGACACAAAATCTGTAGGAGCGAGGCTTGCCCGCGAAGGCGTCAGCGGCATCACCGCCTGACCATCAGGATTTCGGCGCTTTTTCGTACAACGGCATCACCTTCGGAATCGCTGCCTGCAACGAAGCAATCCGGCTGGAAGAAGCCGGGTGAGTGCTCAAGAACTCGGGTGGAGCGCCTTCCGAGGCTTTGCTCATCTTGTTCCACAACGTGATCGCCGCGTTCGGGTTGTAACCGGCACGGGCCGCCAGTTCGAGGCCGATCAGGTCCGCCTCGTTTTCATTGCCACGACTGTTGGGCAAGGTCATGCCGTATTTCGCCACGGTGTCCGCCAGGGCCAGGCTGTCCTGACCCAAGCCGAGCAACGCACCGGCGCCTTGCTTGGCCATCTCGACGCCATACGCCTTGGACATCGCTTCACGCCCATGCTCGCGCAGGGCGTGGGCGATTTCATGGCCCATGATCGCAGCGATTTCATCGTCGGTGAGTTGCAGTTTGTCGATCAGCCCCGTGTAGAAAATGATCTTGCCGCCAGGTCCGCAGTTGGCGTTGAGCTCGTCGCTCTTGATCAGGTTGACTTCCCATTTCCACTGGGCCGAATCCGGACGGAACACCGGCGCCTGGGCAATCAGCCGGTCGGCAATCGACTGGACGCGCCTGGCATCGTTGCTGGTCTTGTCCAGCACACCTTTGGTGTTCGCCTCTCCGACCGTCTTTTGATAAGACTGGGCGTACATCTGGTTGACTTCGTCGGTGGACAACATGCTGAACATGTACTGCTTACGCTCAACGCCCACGGCGCCACCGCTGGTGGTATTGACCGACTGACAGCCGGCAAGCAACAAACCTGCGCTCAGCGCACACACAACCAATGTCTTGTTCATCAAAAAACTCCCTGAAAACATGCCGCGTAGCCTAGGTGGTGAATTGTATCGACGCCAGATACATAGACGAGTAGACGCACATTTCAGACAAAGCTCTCATTGCTGTAGGAAAAATTTCACACAACGGCGCCCGCCACGGCCGATAACGGCCCGCAATGATCCATTTGCGACATCAAGCACCTCAAAACAGCCATTTCGCCCATCCCTGCTCATGGCCCTCCGGGCTCCTGCCGATACACCACCGCAGACGTCCTCTTGCGTGCGGAGCCCCCATGAAATTCAAGTCGATCCAGTTTTCCGTGGCCGCCCTCGCCGGTGCCATCGTTCTTAGCGTAGTCGCCGCGCTGGTGCTGTACGCACTGTTTTCCGGCGCCCGGACGCAAGACATGGTCCAGGAGCGGACCCAGGCGCAATTCGAGCAAGTCATCGAGCAGCGCCTGACCTCGCTGGCGCAAACCCAGGTCAGCCAGATCCAGCGCGAACTCGAAGCGCCGCTGCTGATCGCCGGCGGCCTGGTGCGGGTCAACGCGCTGATCGGTACGCCGGGGGCCGATGGCCAGCCGACATTGAGCCTGAGCCGTGAGCAGTTGATCAGCCTGATCAAGGAAAACGTGGTCAAGAACCCGAAAATTCTCGGCACCTATATAGGCTGGGAAAAAGACGCGCTCGATCACAACGATGCGGCCTACGTCGACACCAAAGTGGTGGGCATCGACGCCAGCAACGGGCGCTTCCTGCCGTGGTGGTTTCGCAACGAGGACGGCACCCTGGGCCTGGACAAACTGGTGGACGTCGACGACCAGAAAACCCTGTCCACCGGCGTGCGCGCCAGCGAGTACTACCTGTGCTCCAAGGAAACAAAAAAATCCTGCGTGATCGATCCGGCGCCCTACAAGGTCGGCGACAAGATCGTCATGCTCGCCTCCTTTATTGAACCGATCATGCTCAACGGCGCCTTCCAGGGCATCGTCGGCGCCGACCTGTCGGTGAACTTCATCCAGGAAATGTTGCTGGGCGCGAATCAGAAACTGTACAGCGGCGCAGGGGAAATGGCGCTGATCGGTGGTAATGGCCGGATCGTTGCCTACACCAAGGACCCGAGCAAATTCGGCGAGAAGGTCAGTGACATTCTCGACAGCAAGCAGATCGCCAACATGGCCAACCTCAAACGCGGCGAAGTGACCTACACCGTCGACAAGGCCCAGGGCCGGATCGAGTTGTACCTGCCGTTCGGCATCGGCCAGACCGATGCGCGCTGGACCTTGATGCTGCAACTGCCATTGAACGCAGTGATGGCCGACCTGCAAAAACTGCAGGGCGACCTGGATGCTCAGCGCAAGTCCGACACCTTCGGCATGGCCATGGTCGGTTTGTTGATCGCCGGTATCGGTTTGCTGGTGATCTGGCTGGTGGGTCACGGCATTGCCCGCCCGCTCAAGCAAATGGTGGCGATGCTCGACGATATCGCCAAAGGCGAAGGCGACCTGACGCGCCGCCTGACCAGTGATCGCGCCGACGAACTGGGCTCGATCGCCAAAGGCTTCAACACATTCCTGGCCAAGCTACAGGCGATGATCACCCAGGTCGTGACCTCGGTGCAGAGCGTCAGCGACTCGTCGGAACACACCGCCGACATTGCCATCCGCACCAACATCGGTGTGCAGAAGCAAATGGCCGAGATCGATCAAGTGGCGACGGCAGTGCATGAAATGACCGCCACCGCCCAGGACGTGGCACGCAACGCGACCCAGGCTGCGCAAGCCGCCAGCCATGCCGATCAGGCAGCGGCCCAGGGCATGCAGATCGTGCGCGACACGTCGAATTCGATTGGCGTCCTGGCGATTGAAATCGGCAAAGCTGTCGGCGTAGTGCAGACCCTGGCCAAGGACAGCGAGAACATCAACGCGATCCTGACCGCCATTCGCGGGATCGCCGAACAAACCAATCTGCTGGCCTTGAACGCGGCCATTGAAGCGGCCCGCGCAGGCGAACAGGGCCGGGGTTTTGCAGTGGTGGCCGATGAAGTGCGCAATCTGGCGCAGAAAACCCAGAAGGCCACGGAAGAAATCCAGACCATGATCCAGCAGTTGCAACAAGGCACTCGCGATGTGGTGCGAGTGATGGAGGACAGCCAGAACCGCACCGATGAAAGCGTGCAACATGCGGCGAAAGCGGCCGAGGCCCTGGAGACGATTACTCAGGCGGTGTCGGTGATCAATGACATGAACACGCAGATTGCCA
Organism: Pseudomonas sp. NPDC099000; assembly: GCF_044759925.1. Classification (NCBI taxonomy): domain Bacteria; kingdom Pseudomonadati; phylum Pseudomonadota; class Gammaproteobacteria; order Pseudomonadales; family Pseudomonadaceae; genus Pseudomonas; species Pseudomonas sp. NPDC099000. The sequence continues at coordinate 32,945 of NZ_JBIWAF010000030.1, read as the reverse complement.
GTGCGGCCGAGGAGCAGAGCGCGGTGGCGGATGACATCAACCGCAACGTGATCAACATCGGGCAAGTGGCCAATGAAGTGGCGGGCGGGGCGGATGAATCGAGTGCGGCGAGTGCGGATTTGACCAAGCTGGCGGAACAGCAGCGGCGGTTGATCAATCAGTTCAAGGTTTGATCCGAGGACCCCATCGCGGGCAAGCCCGCTCCCACAGGTTTTGTGAGCGCCATAAATCCCTGTGGGAGCGGGCTTGCCCGCGAAGGCGTCGGCACAGGCGCCGAATCAACCCGGAGTCAGACACTCCGGCCCATTCAGCTTCGGATCATTCACGAGATTCGCCAACACCCGCTCGCGCAACGCCGCAGGTTCACTGGCCAACAACGCCTGCAACGCATGCAAAGGTGTCTCGGGATCAAGCCACGCCGCCTGCCCTGCCTCATCCAGAATCAACGGCCGACGCTGGCTCGCCGCCGGTTGCGTGATCACTGCCGTGCTCAGCCACACCTGCTCCTGCACCGGATACGCTTCCCAGATTGCCGCAAAAAACAAGGTCGAGCCTTCTCCCGGCGTCAGCCAATACGGGCGTTTGCGGGTCGTGCCGCGCCATTCGTAAAAACCGTTGGCCGGCAGCAGGCACCGGCGTTCGCGCAAGGCCTGGCGAAACATCGGTTGTTCAGCGACGGTTTCGGCCCGGGCATGGGCCGGGGTGCGGGACAGGTCGGTCAGCCACGGCGGCGTCAAACCCCAACGCGCCCGGGCCAACTCACGCTGAGCGTCTGCGCCGGCACGCAGCATCAGCACCGAATCGTTGGGGGAAATATTCCACTGGGCCTGCTGATCGGCGGGGAAGCCAGGCAGGGCCGCGAAGGCGGGGTTCCAGCGAAACAGGGCATAACGTCCACACATGGGGCAACACGACTCTCAATAAAACGAACGCCAGCCTAACAGACCAGCGTGCCGGGAAAACTGTCCGGTTCATCACCGGGCAGTGGCAGCGCGGCATTGTACGCGGTGATCAGCTCCCGGGCGTATTCAGCCTGGTCGTTGTCCACCGACAAACCCAGCAGGCCGAAGATGGGCAATTCGCCGGTCCCGCCGATTAAATCGCGGCCCTCCAGATGCGCCTCGATGCCCTCACTGGCCAGCATGCCTTGCAGCAACTCCCCTTCCATCAGGTTTTCCGGCTCGTAGATTCGCTGCATAGACGCCCCTTACTCGTTTTCACTGAACACTTCGAGGTGCCATTCCTCTCCGTCCACCTGCAACACAAACGTTATCGGCCGACAGCACACCTGACAGTCCTCGATATAGGTCTGATCGCCCCCGGACAGGTCCACCGTTGTCTCGACCTCTTCACCACAATACGGACATTCATACAACGCAGGTTCCAGCATCGCGGTCTCCCAGGTGACTTGTGCGTATAATCGCCGGTCTATTTGCAGGGCTATTTTTGTCTGGCTAACTTTTCAGACCGTGCCCCGTTGGTTTTCGATCAAAACCTTTACTTACCCTAGCCGTTTCTAACAAGAGAGCATGATGGGCGAATTCGATGCCATCCGACCTTACGACGACAGCGAAGTCCCAGCGGTGCTGGACCGACTGCTTGGCGACAAGGCGTTTCTAGATATCCTCATCCACTTCCGCTTCCCGCGTTTTGCCGGTGCTTTCGGCTGGGCGCTCAAACCTCTTATAGCTCATCGGCTGCGCCGTGAGTTCTCCGGCGTCACATCGGTGGCGACGTTGCAGGATAAAGTCGAGATGTATGTCGACCACACCATCGAGCGAGCCACGGACGGTGTGACGTACACCGGCGTCGAGCAGTTCAAGTCCGGCAGCGCCTACCTGTTCATCGCCAACCACCGCGACATCGTGATGGACCCGGCCTTCGTCAACTACGCCGTGTACCACGCCGGCCTGCCGACACCGCGCATCGCGATCGGCGACAACCTGCTGCAAAAGCCCTTCGTCAGCGACCTGATGCGCCTGAACAAGAGCTTCATCGTGCACCGCTCGATCACCGGGCGTCGCGAGAAGATGGCGGCGTATCAGCTGCTGTCAGCCTACATCAACTACTCGATCCGCAACGATTGCGCCTCCATCTGGATCGCCCAGGCCGAAGGCCGGGCCAAGGACGGCGACGACCGCACCGAGTCGGCGATCCTGAAGATGTTCCACATGAGCCGCAAGGACGAGCCGTTCGGCGAAGTCATCCGCTCGCTCAACGTCAGCCCGGTGTCGATCAGCTACGAATACGACCCGTGCGACCAGGCCAAGGCCCGCGAGCTGTTCATCCGCGCCACCACCGGCAGCTACACCAAAGTCCCGGGCGAGGACGACGTCAGCATCGCCAAGGGCATCACCGGCTACAAGGGCCGGGTGCATGTGAACTTCGCCGCGCCGATCACCGAACTGTTCGACGACACCAAACAATTGGCGATCGAAATGGACCGGCAGATACTCGGCGGCTACCGGTTATTCCCGGTGCACTACCTGGCTTACGCTCAGTGGAAAGACGCTGACCCGCAACTGCAGGTGCCAAAAGCTGCCGAGGTGTTTGCAGCGGATGAACTGGCCAAGGCCCAGGAAGAATGGCAGCGTCGTCTGGAAGCTTGTCCCGAGGAACATCGTCCGTATCTGGTGCTGCAATATGCGACGCCGGTGCGTAATCAGTACCGTGTGAAAGCGGGACTGCCGCTTTAAAGCAAGATCTTTTGCGTTTCGGCGACTCAAACGCGGGTGCTGATCCACGACACCAGCAACGCCAACCCCAGGCACGCGAAACCAAAGCGGTAGAAGAACCGGTTCATACGCAAGGTCGCCCAATCCAGCGTGGGTTCTTCGCTCGGGCGACTTTGACGCTGGGCGACCAGGCTGGCCATTGCGCGTTGTTCACGGCGCCGAGTGGCATGCAGCAACCAGCCGCCCGGGAAGGCCAACAGCAAGGCCAGCAGGTTGATCAATTTGGCGGGATGGTGGGTGAACAGCGAAATCAAATGCAACGACATCACGGACCTCGGCAAAACAGGTGTGGCCGACGCCGAACCGGCGACTGCGGCGCGGATTCTACCGAAAGCCTGTCCCCCTGCCCTGCCTTTCCGACAAATAACGAACCATTTGACCAAATGCTGCCCTGTGTCACGGCTCCGTCATCTGAATACGCCAGTCTGGCGACCCTCGAAACCGACACGGACACCGTCATGCTGCACGCCGAAAACCAGGACCGCCTCTACCTCATCGCCCAGAGTGACGAACAACAAAACCTCGTAGGAAGCCTCGCCTTTAATGTTCAAGACCGCCACTGGCTGGTCTATTGCGCGCTGGGCGGGCATCAACATGCGGATTTGCCGGAGACGGATTTGCTGACCGGGGTGAGCGTGCTGGATTTTTATTCGCAAGCGGCTTGACCACAGAACACCTGTAGGAGCGAGGCTTGCCCGCGAAGGCGGTCTGACATTCAACATTTGAGTCGCCTGAAACACCGCTTTCGCGGGCAAGCCTCGCTCCTACAAAGGGTGGTAGCCAGGCATGAAAAAGCCCGGGGCCATTGCTGGCACCGGGCTTTTTTGAATATCGCGAAAGTTATTCGCCGAGAACCTGACCCACAGTCGGATCCTTGAACAGACGCGTCAACGCATCGCTCAGCACATCGCTGACCAGCTTGGTATTGGTTTCCTGATTCGGCGCCATACCAAAACGCTGATCCAGGGACGCACCATAACGACCGCTGTAGCGACGATTGGCATTCTGCACATCGGAGCGGAAGGTTGCGCCGATGGTCGCTTCAGTCACGTACATGCCTTCTTTAGGCGACTGATACTTCAGCTCGGCCAGGGTCACGGTCAACTGCGGAGCATTCAGCGCATTGGAGGTTGGGGTGAAGCCCAACAACCGCACGGCCGCTTCGGCCTGAGCCTGCAACTTCGGCAGAATCTGCGCGCCCTGCACGGTGATCGCGCTGGTCTCAGGGTACAGGCCACCACGGGTGCCCAGCGTTGGCGACGGACGACCGTCCACTACGCGCACCACCACCGGCTGGCCATGGCCGACCGGGGCCAGCTGAGTTGTCAGCTTGGGTTCAGGGTTCAGTTGTTGCGGGCTGTGGGCGCAGCCGACCAGAGTCAAACTGGTCACAGTGATCAAACCGAACAACAGGCGTTGCAACATGCGCTTCTCTCCAGAATCAGGCACTAAGGCCCGCAGTATAGCGGTGGGCCACTGCGGCTAACTAGCTTCATGCAGCGATTACTGAAATCTCTGACACACCCTTCAGACCGCGGTTCCTGTCACACATTTTTCACCTGCCCTTCACATGTACGTCACGACTCGCTGCCAACTTTGTCGGTAGTCACCCACAAGGTACGTCGCCATGCGCTATCTCATCTCGCTGTTCGCACCACGCCCGTTGCACCGCTGCTTTGCCCTGCTCGACCGCAATGGCCACTGCCAGGCGTTCAAGCAGTGCAGCCTCCAGCCGATGGGCGATGGCTGGGTCGAAATCGAAGAAATCCGCCTCAACTGGCTGCACCATCCGCTGCCGCCTAGCGCCCGTGTCAGCCAGCGCCAGCCACGTGCACGGGTGCAACATCTGTTGACCACCTGACCAGACGCCTAATAAAAGTCATTAAACACGTCCATTTCCCTGCGTTTCTTAGATACAATCTCCCCCCGATTATAAGGACGTCTCCTGATCGGGCCTCGCAGCATCGTCAATGCTTCGGTATTGGCACCCCGCACCGCCCACAGAGAGCCGCCCACACAGATCGAGTGAAGCTGGCGCGCTTGCTGTTCCTTGAGCAAAAACCCCACTTTTCGCGAATCTGCAGAGCTGTCATTACGCTCGGTTACTGAGCTGTTTGCCCGTTTTGCCTGTCATGTATCCCATGACGGCAATCCATCCGGGCACAGTGCCAGGCTGGGACAGCCCTTTTTTGAGGTTCACGTCTTCAAAAGAGCGTGAAAAAAACGGGTTTTCACAACTTCACAAGAGTGTGGCGAGCAAATGAATAGTTTTGCGTCTGAACATGCACCATTAGCGTCTGAAACAGCCCAACGACACAGGACCGAGTACTCCTCGAACACCGGAGCCTGAAGCCTGTCCGCTACGGATTTGGTTGCACAAACGGATGTCTCGACCATAAGTCGAATTGCCAGCCGCGTGCTGAGATGAGTTCATGTAACTCTTTAGACGCGGCCGCATGCATCCGTCGAAGTTGCGAAAAATTGCGAAGATTCGGACATGGCGACACTGGCCATGGGTACCTGGGGCATCACTGACACGCCCCTGAACACCTGGCCGCCATGCCGACAATTTGGTGCTGCAGATTTTGGAGACGCGTTAAATGGCGCATAACGAAGCAGTCGACGTAGTACTGGTTGGGGCCGGCATCATGAGTGCCACCCTTGCCGTACTGCTCAAAGAACTCGACCCCGCGATCAAGCTGGAAGTTGTCGAGCTGATGGATTCCGGTGCCGCGGAGAGTTCGAATCCGTGGAACAACGCCGGTACCGGTCACGCCGGGCTGTGTGAGCTCAATTACACGCCGCAGGCGGCCGACGGCAGCGTCGACATCAAGAAAGCCGTGCACATCAACACTCAGTTCGAAGTGTCGAAGCAGTTCTGGTCCTACCTGACCAAGAAAGGCACGTTCGGCTCGTGCAAGACGTTCATCAGCCCGGTGCCGCACCTGAGCTTCGTGCAGGGCAATGATGGCGTTTCCTTCCTCAAGGAACGCTTCAAGACCCTGAGCAAGCACCACGCCTTCTCGGACATGGAATACACCGAAGACAAGGCCACCATGGCCGAGTGGATGCCATTGATGATGCCGGGCCGGCCAGCCGACGAAGTCGTCGCAGCCACCCGCGTCATGAACGGCACCGACGTCAACTTCGGCGCCCTGACCAATCAACTGCTCAAGCACCTGACCAGCGCACCCGATGCCCAGGTCAAGTATTGCAAGCGCGTGACTGGCCTCAAGCGTAACGGCAGCGGCTGGACCGTCAGCATCAAGGACGTCAACAGCGGCAACTCCCGTGACGTCGACGCGAAATTCGTGTTCCTCGGCGCTGGCGGCGCGGCACTGCCGTTGTTGCAGGCCTCGGGCATCGAAGAAAGCAAAGGCTTCGGCGGCTTCCCGATCAGTGGCCAGTGGCTGCGTTGCGACAACCCGGAAGTGGTCAAGCATCACCAGGCCAAGGTCTACAGCCAGGCCGCGGTGGGTTCGCCACCGATGTCGGTGCCGCACCTGGACACCCGCGTGGTCGATGGCAAGAAGTCCCTGCTGTTCGGACCTTATGCCGGTTTCACCACCAAGTTCCTCAAGCATGGCTCCTTCATGGACCTGCCGATGTCGGTTCGCGCCGGCAACATCGGCCCGATGCTGGCCGTGGCGAAAAACAACATGGATCTGACCAAGTACCTGGTCAGCGAAGTGATGCAGTCGATGGAGCAGCGTCTGGACTCCCTGCGTCGCTTCTACCCTGAAGCGAAAGCCGAAGACTGGCGCCTGGAAGTGGCCGGCCAACGGGTGCAGATCATCAAGAAAGACCCGAAGAAAGGCGGCGTTCTGCAGTTCGGTACCGAACTGGTCGCGGCCAAGGACGGTTCCCTTGCCGCCCTGCTCGGCGCGTCGCCAGGCGCTTCGGTGACCGTTTCGATCATGCTTGAACTAATCGAAAAATGCTTCCCGAACAAAGCATCCAGTGAGTGGGCTGCCAAACTGGCGGAAATCTTCCCGGCTCGGGAAAAGGTCCTGGAGACCGACGCTGCGCTGTATCGCAAGATCAATGCGCACAACAACGTCGCCCTGGAACTGGTTGAAGCCAGTAACGAGACCGAAAGCTACGCTTGATTCGGCCGCATGAAAAACGCCCCGTTCTCAGTGAGAGCGGGGCGTTTTTTTGTGAACATTTAAAAGATCGCAGCCTCGTTTCACTCGACAGCTCCTACAGGATTACGCGATCCCTTGTAGGAGCTGTCGAGTGAAACGAGGCTGCGATCTCTTGATCTTATCTTTTGATCTTAACCGCGAGCCTTGGCAATCAACTCGATGTATTCGGCCGCGTTGCGCTGATCCTTGATCAGGGCGACGAAGTCATTGCCGTGCTCATCCTTGCCATCCAGGTCATAACCGGCCTCGACGAAGAACGTCAGAAAACGCTCGAAGTCATCGATGCGCAGGCCACGGTAGGCCTTGATCAGTTTGTGCAGGGACGGCGAAGTGGCGTCGACCGGTTCGAAATCGAGGAACAGCTTGATCTGCTCATCGCCGATCTCGTCACCAATCACTTGCTTCTTATCTTTACGCATTGCCGACTCCAGCTCGCAGACATTTCACGGGGGGGGGCAGTTTACCCCTCCCTTGCCACCGGGCTCAACGCGGACGAACAGCGCCCGTGTGCAGATCGGCCCAGACATGGCCGTTGGCGTAGCTGAGGAACTGGCAATACACCGTGTCATTGCGCAACAGGTCGATCACCACCCGGTACTGTGCCATCGGGTAAAACAGCGTCAGGGTTTTGCTTTTTTCGTCGTAGATCGGCTTTTTCAGGCTTTTGCTTTCGCCGTCGAAATTGACCAGCACCTGATTGATGGTCGCGCCCTTGTTCAGGGACTTGCCCTTGAGGCGGATCAGCAAAGGGGAAGTAACAGGAATCGGCTGCTGGTTGGACTGACGCTGGCTGCCAATCACCACTGAATACTCGGTGACTTGCAACAGCTGTTGCTGCTCGGGCTCTGCGTCACGCAAGGTCAGGTCGTCAGGCGGCAGGAACTGCGCGTGCATCGGCGCCGGGGCGGCCGCCAGAGGCAGGCTGAGGGTCAGCAACAGGGCGGCGCAGCTGCGGATCAAAAGGCTCATGACGGGCTCCGAAGGGCGGGGCCGAGCACTCTAGCATGGGTACTTGTAGGAGCGAGGCTTGCCCGCGAACGCGGTGTGTCATTCGATAACCAAGGGGCTGACACACCGCCTTCGCGGGCAAGTCGGATCGCCGCACCGCTCGCTCCTACAGGGGGTACTGCGTATCAATCGAACTGCGCGCGCATCCAGGCCTGATACTCGGCCACACCAGGCTCGCCTTCACGTGGCGCCCACGGAGCAAGCTCACCCTCGCCGACCGGGCGATAAGGGCCAGCTTTGCACTCGAACATCACGCTGTCGGCTTCCAGCACGACCAGGCCATGGAATACACCGATGGGCAGGTCCACGCCGACACAGTCCCCCCCAGCGACGAGGACTTGTTTGTTCACGACCACGCCAGACTCATCAAAGATCAGCAAACCGAGCCGCCCCTTGAGGACCAACAAGGTTTCGGCCTTGTTGTCGCCCAAGTGTCGGTGAGGCGGGATATACGTGTTTGGCTGCAAGCCCACCGCCATGCGATGGCAAGCCTCTTCCATCTGATGGAAGTTGTGATGCTGGCGCCCACGCGGATTGGCCGCAGCCTTCTCGGCCAATTCAGTGAAAAGTGTTTGATCAAGAAAGCTCGGCGTGGCCAATGATTACATTCCTTTAACAGCAAAAATCCCGTTGGCGTTACGCCAGTAGCCCTTGTAATCCATACCGTAACCGAAAATATACCGGTCGATGCATGGCAGGCCGACGAAATCGGCTTTCAGGTCCGGGCGAGCCTTGCGGTCGTGGTCCTTGTCGATCAGTACGGCGGTGTGCACAGCGCGGGCACCAGCGTGTTTGCAGAAGTCGATGATCGCGCCCAGGGTGTGACCTTCGTCGAGGATGTCGTCGATGATCAGTACGTCACGGTCGATGAACGACACTTCCGGCTTGGCTTTCCAGAACAGGTCGCCGCCGCTGGTTTCGTTGCGATAACGGGTGGCGTGCAGGTAGGACGCTTCCAGCGGGAAGTTCAGATAGGTCAACAGTTTTCCGGAGAAAATCAGGCCGCCGTTCATCACGCAGAACACCACCGGATTGCTTTCAGCCAGCTGCTCGTTGATTTGTGCACCGACGCGGGCGATGGCCGCCTCGACTTCAGCTTCGGTGTACAGGCAGTCAGCCTCTCGCATGATTTGACGGATATGCTCGAGATCAGCGGACATGGCGCTCTCCAGGGGGGACTGATTAAGGAAAAGCGGGCAAAGGTACGCATCCCGCACGGCCAGATCAAGCGTTTGTGGACTAACGTACTTTATGTCTATAGGACAACACCCTCGGATAGATTAATCTAGGCCGGTTTTTTTGCCCGCCGCCGGAGCCTTTCCCATGCCCATCCTCGAGATCCGCCATCCGCTGATCCGTCATAAACTCGGCCTCATGCGCCGCGCAGACATCAGCACGAAGAATTTCCGTGAGCTCGCTCAGGAAGTCGGTGCCCTGCTGACCTATGAAGCCACCAAAGACCTGCCGCTGGAAAGCTACGACATCGAAGGCTGGTGCGGCACTGTGTCGGTGGAGAAAATCGCCGGCAAGAAAATCACCGTGGTGCCGATCCTGCGCGCCGGCATCGGCATGCTCGAAGGCGTGCTGAGCCTGATCCCGGGCGCCAAAGTCAGCGCCGTCGGCGTGGCCCGCAACGAACAAACCCTGCAGGCCCACACCTATCTGGAAAAACTGGTTCCGGAAATCAACGAACGCCTGGCGATGATTATCGACCCGATGCTCGCCACCGGCAGTTCCATGGTCGCCACCATCGACCTGCTGAAAAAGGCCGGTTGCCGCGACATTCGCGCGATGGTGCTGGTTGCCGCGCCGGAAGGCATTGCCGCTGTAGGCAAAGCGCACCCGGACGTGATGATCTACACCGCCTCCATTGACGAAAAACTCAACGAACACGGTTACATCATCCCAGGCCTGGGCGATGCCGGTGACAAGATCTTCGGTACCAAGCAGAAGGACGCTTGAGCATGCAGCAAGAGTTCAACGATCCGCTCTGGCGCACGGTGCTGTCTGGCGCACAGATGCTGTTCGTGGCCTTCGGCGCCCTGGTGTTGATGCCGCTGATTACCGGCCTCGACCCGAACGTGGCGCTGTTTACCGCAGGTCTGGGGACGATTCTGTTCCAGATCGTCACCGGGCGTCAGGTGCCGGTGTTCCTGGCGTCGAGCTTTGCCTTCATCACCCCGATCATTCTCGCCAAGGGCCAGTTCGGCCTCGCGGCGACGATGGGCGGCGTGATGGCGGCGGGTTTCGTCTACACCTTCCTCGGCCTTGCCGTGAAGATCAAAGGCACCGGTTTCATCGACCGTCTGCTGCCACCCGTAGTGATTGGTCCAGTGATCATCTCGATCGGCCTGGCCATGGCGCCGATTGCCGCCAACATGGCGATGGGCAAGGCTGGCGATGGTACCGAGCTGATTCATTACCAGACCGCGATGCTGATTTCGATGCCGGCGCTGCTGACCACCTTGATCGTCGCGGTGTTCGGTAAAGGCATCTTCCGCCTGGTGCCAATCATTTCCGGCGTGCTGGTCGGTTTTGCCATGGCGTTCTATTTCGGCGTCGTCGACACCGCCAAGATCGCCGCGGCACCGTGGTTTGCGATTCCGCACTTCACCGCGCCGGAATTCAACTGGCAGGCGATTCTGTTCATCGTTCCGGTAGCCCTGGCCCCGGCCATCGAGCATATCGGCGGGGTGATTGCCGTCGGCAGCGTGACCGGCCGCGATTACCTGAAGAAGCCCGGCCTGCACCGCACCCTGCTCGGCGATGGCATTGCCACCACCGCTGCCGGTCTGTTCGGCGGCCCGCCCAACACCACCTACGCCGAAGTGACGGGCGCGGTGATGCTGACCAAAAACTACAACCCGAAAATCATGACCTGGGCGGCGATCTTTGCCATCAGCCTGGCGTTCGTCGGCAAGTTCGGCGCACTGCTGCAAAGCATCCCGGTGCCGGTGATGGGCGGGATCCTGTGCCTGTTGTTTGGTTCGATCGCTGCGGTGGGGATGAACACGCTGATTCGCCACAAGATCGACCTGGGCGAGGCGCGCAATCTGGTGATTGTCTCGGTGACCTTGGTGTTCGGGATCGGCGGTGTGCTGGTCGGCACCGGGACGGGCCCGGACGACTTCGGCCTCAAAGGCATCGCGCTGTGCGCGGTGGTGGCGATCGGGCTGAATCTGCTGCTGCCGGGCAATGACAGCTGGAAGCACAAGAAGGCGGATGAGCCGCTGCTCTGAGTGAACTGATCGTTCCCACGCTCTGCGTGGGAATGCCTCTAGGGACGCTCCGCGTCCAGTGACGCGGAGCGTCACGGGCTACATTCCCACGCAGAGCGTGGGAACGATCATCAAAGGGCCAACGGCGCTCGTTCGCACAAGGTGTTCAACGCCCGCGCCCACTGCGGATCATCGTTGAGGCACGGCACCAGCACCAATTCCTCTCCCCCCGCCTCGCGGAACAATTCCTTGCCGCGATCACCGATTTCCTCAAGCGTCTCGATGCAATCGGCAACAAATGCCGGGCACATGACTAGGACTTTCTTCACGCCCATCCCGGCCAGTTCATCGAGGCGCGCCTCGGTGTAGGGTTCGATCCATTTCGCCCGGCCCAGACGCGACTGGAACGACACTGACCACTTGCCATCCGCCAGCCCCAGCCGCTTTGCAAACTCGGAGGCTGTGCGCAGGCATTGGGCGCGGTAACAGGTCGCCAATACTTCTGGCGAAGCGTTCTGGCAGCAATTATCGCTTTTGAAGCAATGGTGACCGGTAGGGTCGATCTTGGTCAGGTGACGCTCTGGCAAACCGTGGAAGCTCAGCAACAGGTGATCGTAATCCTGCTGCAAATGCGGCTTGGCGCTGGCCACCAGTGCATCGAGGTATTCCGGTTGATCGTAGAACGGCTGGAGAATCGAAAACTGCAGGTCGAGCTGCTTTTCGCGCACCACCCGCTTGGCTTCCTCAATCACCGTGGTCACGGTGCTGTCGGCGAACTGTGGATAAAGCGGCGCGAGGGTAATGTTTTTGTGGCCCTGGGCCGCCAGCTGGACCAGTTTCGTCTCAATCGACGGCTCGCCATAACGCATCGCCAGCTCTACCGGCCCGTGGCTCCAATGGGCAGTCATGGCCTGTTGCAGGCGACGGCTGAGCACCACCAGCGGCGAGCCCTCCTCCCACCAGATCGACGCGTAGGCGTGGGCCGACTGCTCAGGACGTTTGATCAGGATCAGCGACACCAGCAAGCGACGCACCGGCCATGGCAAGTCGATCACGTAGGGATCCATCAGAAATTGATTGAGGTAACTGCGCACATCCGCCACCGACGTGGAGGCAGGTGAACCCAGGTTAACCAGAAGCAATGCGTGATCGGTCATGCAACGTCCTATTTCAGAGGCGGCGGGACAGGTCGTCCAGGGCCGCGCGCAAATCGGTGAATTGGAAAGTGAAACCCGCTTCCAGCAAGCGCGCCGGTACGGCCTTCTGGCCACCCAGCAACAGCAATGACAGTTCACCCAGGCACACTTTCAGGGCCAGGGCCGGCATCGGCATGAACGCCGGGCGGTGCAGCACGCTGCCCAATGTCTTGGCGAACTCGCTGTTGCGCACCGGTTTAGGCGCGCAGGCATTATATGGACCGCTGGCGTCATTGCGATGCAGAAGAAAATCAATCAGGGCGATTTGATCGTTGATATGAATCCAGGGCATCCACTGCCGACCACTGCCCAGAGGCCCGCCCAGCCCCATTTTGAATGGCAGCAACAGCCGCGACAAAAAGCCGCCCTCGGCAGACAGCACCAGACCCGTTCGAATCAGGATCACCCGTATACCCATGGCCTCGGCGCGCTGGGCGGTTTCTTCCCAGGCAATGCACAACTGACTGGCGAAATCATCGATGGACGGCGGAGACACTTCAGTCAGCTCACGTTCGCCACTGTCGCCGTACCAACCAATGGCAGAACCCGAGATTAACACCTGCGGTTTCTGCTCGCGGGTTTCGAGCCAGGCCAGCAAGGTTTCGGTCAGGGTGATGCGACTGCTCCAGAGCAAGGCTTTGCGCCTGGACGTCCATAGCCGATCGGCAATGGGCGCGCCCGCCAGGTTGATAATCGCGTCCACCGGTTCTTGCCCGAGGTCTTCGAACAACGCGACGCCGCGAACCTGGGCACCGCAGATTTTCGCGACTTTTTCCGGCGTGCGGCTCAAGACTGTCAGACGATGTCCCTGGCTCAACCAGTGTCGGCAGAGTTGACGTCCTATCAAACCAGTACCGCCGGTCAGCAATATGTGCATGACTTCTTCCTCGCGTGGCGTTTTACCCTGATCACTAGTCTATTTTTATAAGCAGGGATCTTTGGTATCGGGCAGTGTCTGTGTTTAACAATAGGCCAAGCTGTCAGATCGAGAACGCTAAAAGTTATACCAAAAAACAATATTGTACAGGTTTAAACCACGGCGTAGTCTGTACAGAAAGGTAAACGAGGCCCCTATGACTGTACCTATCGCAATCATCGGCACCGGCATCGCCGGGCTCTCAGCCGCCCAGGCCCTGACAGAAGTCGGGCACATCGTTCAACTTTTCGATAAAAGCCGCGGCAGTGGCGGACGCATGTCGAGCAAGCGCAGCGATGCGGGTGCCCTGGACATGGGCGCACAGTATTTCACTGCCCGCGACCGTCGCTTCGTCACCGAGGTCCAGCGTTGGCAATCCAACGGCTGGGTCGCTGAGTGGACGCCGCAGCTCTTTACCTTCCACGGCGGCCAGCTCAACCTGTCGCCGGACGAACAGACGCGCTGGGTCGGAACGCCGCGCATGAGCGCCATCACGCGCGGCCTGCTCGGCGATCTGGAAGTGCATTTCGCCTGCCGGATCACCGAGGTGTATCGCGGTGAAGAACACTGGCATCTGCAAGACGCCGAAGGCTTCACCCATGGTCCGTTCAGTCACGTGGTGATCGCCACGCCGGCACCTCAAGCCACGGCACTGCTGGCCTCCGCGCCGAAACTCGCCGGGGCCGCCGCCGGAGTGAAAATGGAGCCGACCTGGGCGGTGGCGCTGGCGTTCGATACTCCGCTGGATACCCCCATGGAAGGTTGCTTCGTGCAGGACAGCCCGCTGGACTGGCTGGCGCGCAACCGCAGCAAACCCGGGCGCGACAACACCCTCGACACGTGGGTGCTGCATGCGACCAGCGCCTGGAGCCGGCAACATATCGACTTGCCCAAGGAGGCCGTGATCGAGCAACTCCACGGTGCATTTGCCGAGCTGTTACACAGCGCCATGCCCGCCCCGACCTTCAGCCTCGCGCACCGCTGGCTCTATGCGCGCCCCGCCAGCAGTCACGAATGGGGCGCCCTGGCCGATGCCGATCTGGGCCTGTATGTGTGTGGCGACTGGTGCTTGTCCGGGCGTGTCGAAGGCGCCTGGCTCAGTGGCCAGGAAGCTGCGCGACGGTTGCATGAGCACTTGCAGTGAATAGAATCAATCCGAGTAAATTGCTGCTGTCGAAATGGACAGCAGCCCACCCGCAAAACCGCGAAAAACATTTTCTGGTGACCGAGCTGTTCCGCGATGAGGAAGGTACGGTGCTGGACGTCGAGTTGCAGGCGGTTCTGACCCAACGCAGTCAGCGTCTCGCCTGGCAGTCTCTGAAAGATAGCGACGGCTGGATACTCGGCTGGAAATAGATCCTGTGGGAGCGGGCTTGCTCGCGAATGCGGGGTGTCAGAAGAGACACGGGAGACTGATACACCGCATTCGCGAGCAAGCCCGCTCCCACATGAGAATTGCACTCCTCTCGAAAACTTATACAAATAATTTGACTTGTACACCTTTGAATCTATGATGAAGACAAAGTTGTACAGAGTTACCACTCTGTACAGGTCTGGATTCGAGGTGCTCCGATGCATGAACAACCAGCGACCCTACCGAAAATCGCCATCAGCGCCTGCTTGATGGGTGCGCAGGTGCGTTTCAACGGTGGGCACAAGGAGTCGCGCCTGTGCAGCCGAACCCTCACCGACTATTTCGAATTCGTACCGGTGTGTCCGGAAGTCGCCATTGGCCTGGGTATCCCTCGCGAACCGATCCGCCTGATCGGAGACCCCGAACATCCCGAAGCCGTCGGCACCGTCAACCCCGGGACCAACGTCACCCGACCACTAGCCGAGTACGGTCAGCAAATGGCTGCGGAGCTGGACGATATCTGCGGCTACATCTTCATGCAGAAATCCCCGTCCTGCGGACTCGACCGGGTCAAGGTCTACCACGCCAACGGCGTGCCAGTGGACGGTGGTGGACGTGGCATCTACGCCCAGGCGTTCTGCGCTCTGCACCCTGACTTGCCGGTGGAAGAAGATGGCCGCCTCAACGACCCGGTACTGCGCGAAAACTTCCTTACCCGCGTGTTCGCCTACAGCGCCTGGCAGCAGTTACTGCAGGAAGGGATAACGCGACGCGGCCTCACGGAGTTTCACTCGCGCTACAAATACCTGCTGATGGCCCATAACCCGGTGCAATACAAAACCTTGGGTAACCTGCTGGGTAACATGGGCCAGACCGATCCTGCGGAACTCGGCCCGCGCTATTTCAGCGAAATGATGGAGGCATTGAAAAAATGCGCCACGCGCCGCACCCACACCAACGTCCTGCAACACATCAGCGGTTATCTCAAACAGGTCATCAGCCCTGAAGACAAACAGGAAGTGCAGCACGTCATCGGCCAGTACCGGCACGGCATCGTGCCACTGGTGGTGCCTCTGACGCTGCTCAAACACTATTTCCGCCAACACCCGGATCCCTACATCGCGCAGCAGGTTTACCTTCAGCCGCACCCGGAAAACCTCAGCCTGCGAAACGCAATCTAATGAAAAGCCCAATCGACACCAGCGCCAGCGAAGACCTTGGCGCCGACTTCAAGAAAGCCCTGGACGAAGGCTGGTTGCCAATTCGCGAAGTGGCGCGCCAGACCGGCGTGAACGCCGTGACCCTGCGTGCCTGGGAACGACGCTACGGGCTGATCGTGCCGCAGCGCACACCCAAGGGGCATCGCCTGTTTTCTGCCGAACACGTGCAACGGATTTTGACCATCCTCACTTGGCTCAATCGCGGCGTGGCCGTGAGTCAGGTCAAGCAGCTGCTCGACACACCGCAGGCCTTTACCGAAACAGTCGAAAACGATTGGCAGGTGCTGGGCCAGACGCTGCTGCAAGCGGTGACCCAACTCAATGAGCGCACGCTTGATGACACCGTCAATCAAGCCATGGCGCTGTATCCGCCCCGCACCTTGTGCGAACAACTGCTGATGCCGTTGCTGGCGGAACTGGAACAACGCTGGCAGGGCCAGTTTGGCGCGCAGATGGAGCGGGTGTTTTTCTTCTCTTGGCTGCGCAGCAAATTCGGTGCACGCATCTACCATAACAACCGTCAGTTACGCTCCGCGCCATTGTTGTTGATCAACCATTCAGACCTGCCACTGGAACCTTGCCTGTGGCTGACCGCGTGGCTGATCAGCAGCGCCGATTGCCCGGTGGAAGTGTTCGACTGGCCGCTGCCGACGGGCGAACTCGCGCTGGCGGTCGATCACCTGCAAGCCCGCGGCGTACTGCTGTACTCCAGCAAAGCCATGAACATTTCGCAGCTGTTGAAACTTTTGAATGGTGTCAGTTGCCCAAAAATGATTGCCGGACCAACGGTATGCATCCACCACGCTGAGCTGTCCGTAAGAACTTCCGAAATCACTGATTTGTTCCTGGCTGAAGACCCGCTTTCGGCTCATCAGGAACTGGTCAAGCGTGGGCTTATTTAATGGACACTTCCATGCAATTGATCTGGCTGCGCAGCGACTTGCGCCTGCACGACAACACCGCCCTCTCGGCTGCCGCCGCTCGCGGCCCGACGGTTGCTGTGTACCTGTTAAGCCCGGCGCAATGGCTGGAACACGATGACGCGCCGTGCAAAGTGGATTTCTGGCTGCGCAATCTGGGCGAACTGAGCGAGGCGCTGGGCGAATTGAACATTCCCCTTTTGGTTCGCCACGCCCCTCGCTGGGACGAAGCGCCGAAGGTTCTGCTCGAGCTGTGTCAGCAATTGAGCATTGACGCAGTGCACGTCAACGAGGAGTACGGCATTCATGAAAGCCGTCGCGATACAGCAGTCGCCGAAACGCTGAAGGCTCATGGCATTAACTTCTTTAGCTACCTCGATCAACTGCTGTTCAAACCGGGCACCGTGCTGACCAAGACCGGTACTTACTTTCAGGTCTTCAGTCAGTTCCGCAAAGTCTGTTACGAACGTCTGCATCGCTCTCTTCCGGGAAGGGTGGCAGCACCGGCGGTACAGGGTCCATTGCAGATCAGCGGTGACGATATTCCGTCGCGCGTTGAAGGGTTCGAAACGCCCAGCGATAACTTGCGCACGCTCTGGCCAGCCGGCGAAGCCGAAGCCCACCGTCGCCTCGACACCTTCGCCGACGCCCAAATCGACTACTACAAAAACGAGCGCGACTTCCCGGCCAAACCCGGCACCAGTCAGCTGTCGGCTTATCTCGCCGCCGGGGTGATTTCCCCACGCCAGTGTTTGCACGCCGCCCTGCACAGTAATCAAGGCGAGTTCGAAAGCGGCAAGGTGGGCGCGGTCACCTGGATCAACGAGCTGCTGTGGCGCGAGTTCTACAAACACATTCTGGTGGGCTACCCAAGGGTCTCGCGTCACCGCGCCTTCCGCCCGGAAACCGAAGCCCTGGCCTGGCGCGACGCCCCGGAAGAACTGCTGGCCTGGCAGCAAGCCCGTACCGGCCTGCCGATCATCGACGCAGCGATGCGCCAATTGCTGGAAACCGGCTGGATGCACAACCGCTTGCGCATGGTGGTGGCCATGTTCCTGACCAAGAACCTGCTGATCGACTGGCGCCAAGGCGAACGCTTTTTCATGCGCCACTTGATCGACGGCGACCTGGCGGCGAACAACGGCGGCTGGCAGTGGAGTGCGTCCACGGGCACTGATTCGGCCCCTTATTTCCGTATTTTCAATCCGCTGAGCCAGTCGGAAAAATTCGACGCTGAGGGCGTGTTCATCAAGCACTGGCTGCCGGAACTGGCCGGGTTGAACAAGAAAGAAGTGCACAACCCGGCGAACATCGGCGGCCTGTTCGGCGTGGCGGATTATCCGTCGCCGATCGTCAACCTGAGCACTTCACGCCAACGGGCCTTGGCGGCGTTCAAGAACCTGCCATCGCGGCACGACGCAGGAGGCGCTCATGAGTGATTTCCTGCGGCAGTTTGCCCGGCAATTCGCGCAGCTGGACAAAGACAGTTTGCAACGCCTCGGCGAGCTGTACACCGAAGACGTGCACTTCACCGACCCGCTGCACGAAGTGCAAGGGCTCGGACAGTTGCGCGACTACTTCACCGAGCTCTACGCCAACGTCACCGAGCTGCATTTCGATTTTCACGGCTTCGACCAGACCGGCGAAGGCGAAGGCTATCTGCGCTGGGTCATGAGTTACCGCCATCCGCGCCTGGGCGGCGGCCAGTTGATTCGCGTCGACGGCTGCTCGCACCTGCTCTGGCGAGACAAGGTTTATCGCCACCGGGATTACTTCGATGCCGGGGCACTGCTTTACGAACATTTACCCGTATTGGGCCGGGCGATTGCCTGGTTGAAAAGGAGAATGGGATGAGCCTTACACCTCCACGGCGATACTGGTTGACGGGCGCCAGCAGCGGCATTGGCGCTTCGCTGGCCGAAGAAATACTGAAAACCGGTGCTCATCTGGCCGTGAGTTCGCGCTCCACAGCGGTGCTGAAAGTCTTGTCCCTGCGTTATCCCGGGCAAGTGCTGGTCGTGCCTGGCGATCTGACCAGCAGTCAGACGGTGCGCGAAATCGGCGAACAGATCGCCTATGCCTGGGGCTCTTTGGACACGGTGATCCTCAATGCCGGCACCTGCGAATACGTCGACGTTCAGCAGTTCGATGCGTCGATCGTCGAGCACGTGGTGCGCACCAATCTGCTCGCGAGCGCCTATTGCATCGAGGCCGCTTTGCCCCTGCTGCGCAAGGGCACCGCGCCGCATCTGGTGGGCGTCGCCAGTTCGGTGACCTACCTGCCGCTGCCACGGGCCGAAGCTTATGGCGCGTCGAAGGCCGGGCTGCGTTATCTGTTCGAATCCCTGCGCATTGATCTTGCGCCGGAAGGCATCGAAGTCACGGTGGTCAGCCCGGGGTTTGTCGAGACCCCGCTGACGGCGAAAAACGATTTCCCGATGCCGCTCAGTTGGCCCGTGGCGAAAGCCGCCCGGCACATCTTCGCCAAGCTCAAGAACCGTCCACTGGAGATCGCCTTTCCGGGACTGTTCATGGCTGTACTCTGGCCTCTGTCGAAAATGCCCAACTGCGTGAAACTGGCAATCGGCAAACGCATGGTGCGCAGCAGCCCACCGATCCGGGATGTGCTGTGAACATCGCCATCATCGGCAGCGGAATCTCGGGGCTCACCAGCGCCTACCTGCTCAATCGCAGGCATGAGATCACCCTCTTCGAGGCCAGCGACTGGATCGGCGGTCACACCCACACCGTAGACGTAACCGTGGATGGCCAGCGCTACGCCGTAGACACCGGTTTCATTGTGTTCAACGACTGGACCTACCCGAATTTCATTCGTCTGCTCGGCCAGATCGGCGTGGGGTCGAAACCGACTGAAATGAGTTTTTCAGTGACGGATCCGGACTCGGGCCTGGAGTACAACGGCAATAACCTCAACAGCCTGTTCGCTCAACGGCGAAATCTGTTGTCACCCGGCTTCTGGGGCATGTTGCGCGACATCCAGCGCTTCAACAAAGAGGCGCAGCGCGACTTGGCCGAGGGTAGGATCGCCGCCGACATCACGCTGGACGACTATCTGAAAAACGGCCGCTATGGCGAACGCTTCATCCTGCATTACATCGTGCCGATGGGCGCGGCGATCTGGTCGATGTCCATGGCTGACATGCTCGGTTTCCCGCTGCAATCCTTTGTCAGGTTTTTCAAGAATCACGGCCTGCTGTCCATCAGTAATCGCCCGCAATGGCGGGTGATCGAAGGCGGCTCGAGTGCTTATATCGAGCCATTGACGGCGACCTTCAAAGAGAAGATCCGTCTCGACTGCCCAGTGACCCGGGTCGAGCGCGATGAGAAAGGCGTCGTTATCCACAGCGCCGCCGGAAGCGAGCGATTCGACAAAGTGGTATTTGCCTGCCACAGCGATCAGGCCCTGAAACTGCTGGCCAAGGCGAGCGATGTCGAACAATCGATCCTCAGCGCCCTGCCCTACGCCGACAACGAAGTGGTGCTGCATACCGACACGCGCCTGCTGCCCACACGAAAACTCGCGTGGGCCAGCTGGAATTACCGTCTCGGTGGCCCGGGCCATACACGGGCTGCCGTCACCTACGACATGAACATCCTGCAAGGGATCCAGAGCGACACCACGTTCTGCGTCAGCCTCAACCAGAGCGCAGGCATCAGCCCGAGCAAAGTGCTCGCCACATTCACTTACGCCCATCCGCAATTCAGCCTGGCTGCAGTCGCTGCGCAAAGCCGTTGGGAGGAACTGGACGGCCTGCAACACACTTATTATTGCGGCGCCTATTGGGCCAACGGTTTTCATGAAGACGGCGTGGTCAGCGCGTTGCGCGTTGCTCGCTCGTTTGGCGAAGTGTTGTGAACAGCGCCCTCTACAGCGGCTGGATCGCCCATCGGCGGTTCGCCCCAAAGCCTCATGCCTTTCGTTACCGGATCGGCCTGTTGTACCTGGACCTCGACGAACAGGAGGCCGTGCTCGGCTTGTCGCCGTTCTCGGGTAACAGTCGCTTCGCAGCGTTCTCATTTCGCGAGAGCGATTACCTCAAAGCTTATACCGGCAGCGGCATGCGCCTGATTGACGCGGTACGCCAACTTGTCAGCCAGAGCATCGGCCATGCACCGCAAGGTCCGGTCTGCCTGCTGACCCAGCCGCGCAGTTGGGGCCTGTCGTTCAACCCGGTGAGTTTTTTCTACTGCCATGAGGCAGACGGGCAACTGGCGGCGATTCTTTGCGAAGTCACCAACACCCCGTGGCGCGAGCGTTATCACTATGTATTGCCGGCCAAGGCCCCGGTGAGTCTGTGCGATTTCCATCAACATTTCGCGGTGGCGAAGGCGTTTCACGTTTCGCCGTTTTTGCCGCCAGACCTGGAATACCGCATGAGTTTCAGTCCAGCAGCGCAAAAGCTCGGCGTGCACATGGCGGACTGGCAAGGCGAACTGAAACTGTTCGACGCCACGCTCAACCTCAAACGCGAAGCACTGGATCGCGCCAGCCTGCACCGCTACTTGCGGCGCTTTCCGTGGATGACGGCGAAAACCTGCCTGGCGATCTATTGGCAGGCCCTGCGCCTGCTGCTCAAGCGCGCACCGATATTTGCTCATCAGGCTGCCGATGGCAGCGTTCAAACCGCCATCGTTCCTCCCAAGGATCACCGTCATGAAATCCTCTAGCGCCTCGGCCAAAGTCAATCTGCTCAGCACCAACGCCCTGACCGGGTCGTTGCTGCGCCGTGGCGTGCTGCGGCAACTTGCGCAGCTTAAACATGGACAATTGGCGGTCATCGAAAACGGCGAACGGCATGTCTTCGGTACCGCAGGCAGCCCATTGATCGGGGAGATCCATATCCTCGATGCGGCGGCGTGGGGATTGGTGGCGAGTAACGGATCGATCGGCGCTGGCGAAGCGTTTATCCACGGCTATTGGAGTTCGCCCGACCTGACCGCGGTGGTTCGCGTTTTCGTCAGCAACCTTGAGGTGCTGGATGCGCTGGAAGGTGGCCTGGCGAAACTTGGCCGCCCCTTCGTTCAAGGGCTGCACTGGCTCAATCGCAACACGCGCAAGGGCTCGCAGAAAAACATCGCTGCCCACTACGACCTGGGCAACGACCTGTTCGAACAGTTTCTCGACCCCACCATGATGTATTCCGCCGCACAGTTCCTGAAGGACGAAGACAGCCTGGAACAGGCACAGTTGAACAAGCTGGAACGGATCTGCCAGAAACTCGCGCTCAAACCCAGTGATCACTTGCTGGAAATCGGTACCGGCTGGGGCAGCATGGCGCTTTATGCGGCGCAGCATTACGGCTGCAAGGTCACCACCACCACGCTTTCAAAAGAACAGTACGCCTTCACTGCACAACGCATCGAAGCCCTCGGCCTGCAAGACCAGGTCACGCTGCTGCTCAAGGATTACCGCGACCTCACCGGGCAGTACGACAAACTGGTGTCGATCGAGATGATCGAAGCCGTCGGCCATCGCTTCCTGCCGGTCTATTTCAAGCAATGCGCGCAGTTGCTCAAAAGCAACGGCTTGATGCTGTTGCAGGCGATCACCATCCGCGAACAGCGCTACGAACAGGCCAAGGGCAGCGTCGACTTCATTCAGCGTTACATTTTCCCCGGCGGCGCCCTCCCCTGTGTGCAGAAGATGCTGGAAATCATCAGCCGCGACACCGACATGAATTTGCTGCACATGGAGGATTTCGGCCTGCACTACGCCCGAACCCTGCGCCTGTGGCATGAGAATTTTCGCCGAGCCCAGGGGCGCTTGAGCGAGTTGGGCTACGACGAGTATTTCCTGCGGTTGTGGGAATTTTATCTGTGCTACTGCGAAGGGGGATTTCTGGAGCGCACCATCGGCACCGCGCAAATGCTGCTGGCCAAACCGTCGGCGATGCCCGCGCCGCTGCTGGGTCGTTTCGATGCGTGAGCGCTTGGCCAATGCCGCGCTGTTTCAGCTCGGCTGGTTTGCCTGTGTGGTGGGCGGCAACAGTTTATGGTTGCTGGTGGCGTTGGCGGCGCTTGTGATTCATCTGCTGTGGATAAGTCGATGGGCTGATGAGGGCCGACTGATCCTCAGCGTTGTGCTGCTGGGCACCACCGTCGACAGTTCGTTGCGCTGGCTGGGGGTGTTCGACTTCGCTGAAGTCGCGCCCTTGATTCCGCTATGGCTGATGCTGTTGTGGGCATTACTGGCAACCACTTTGCGCCATTGCCTGCAATGGACCGCGAACCCTTGGTGGCTCGGCAGCCTGTTGGGCGCCGTGGGTGGGCCGTTGTCGTATTACGCCGGTGGACAACTGGCCGGCGTGCAGTTCCCTTACGGTCAGGCGCCAACGCTGCTGGGTATCGGCCTGCTCTGGGCCGTGCTGTTCCCCACCCTGCATTTCATGGCTCAACGACTTTCGGCGGACACCCGCAGCTAAGCGTCCGTCAGGCCTTTAACACAGCCAAGGCCCACTGCCTTACACTGCCCGCCATGAAAACCATTCCCCACACGCAAATCACCGAACCGGCCGTCACGTGCTCGACCTGCGCAGCCTGCTGCTGCCAGCTCGAAGTCATGCTGATCACCGACACGGGCGTGCCCGAACGATTTATCGATACCGATGATTGGGGCGGGGAAGTCATGCTGCGTCTGGATGACGGCTGGTGCGCTGCGCTGGATCGCAACAGCATGATGTGCACCATCTACGAAAAACGCCCGCTGATCTGCCGGGAGTTCGAGATGGGCGCACCGGAATGCATCGATGAGCGCCAGGGGATAACCACGGCATATCGCTGAATTCGAAGTCAGCGCAGATCCAATGTAGGAGCGAGCTTTGTGGCGAGGGGATTTAACGAAACGTCGCACCGCCCCGTTCGACTGCGAAGCAGTCGCAAACCAGTGCACGCGGTGTATCCGATACTCCGTTATTGCAGGTTTTGGGGTCGCTGCGCGACCCAACGGGGATAAATCCCCTCACCACAAAGCTCGCTCCTCAGGTTCTGTACTTACAACGGCATCGTGTAGTGCAGCGCGTAACTTTCTACACCGTTGTTCGGGCTACTGAGCCCGGCATTGGAATAGTGCGTCGCACGAATGCCGACTTCATGTCCGCCGGTAAAGCGCAGGCCGAAGCCGAACCGGTCTTCAAACTGAAAGGCGCTGCCGAGTTGATTGTTTTCGACTTCGGTATTGGCGAACACCGCGACGCCAACGCCCAACTCCACGTAGGGCTTGACGGTCTGGCCGGCAAACTCGTAAACCAGCACCGGCGAGAACGACAGGCTGTGATTGCTGGAGGCCTCGTCGCCGTCCCAGTAGGTGTAGGCGCCGCTCCAGTACCCGGTCAAACGACCGACATCACTCTGCAGCCAGCTCTTGTCCCAATCGAATTGCATGCCCAATCGATAGGTCATGGTCGAATCGCTGGTCTGGCCGACCGCGAATTCCACGCCTGCCGCCTGCGCGGTAAAACTTTGCCCCATCAGTGCGGCCGCAATCGCGGCCAAGCAGAATAGTCGCTTCATTAGAAACATCCTTTTCCGAACGATTTCGTAAGGTTTTTTTTGTTGCTCACCGCTATAGAATTCGACGCTTAATCAGAAGTTCACCCCAATTACTCGTTTGCCCCCAGGATTTCGTCTACCCCTTGAAGCTTTGCACAACGCCAGCGGTATTCCACAGGATCGGCAAGATATTTCTGAAATGCTCCGGATCGGCACTCGTCCAGAACTGCGCGGCACGAGCCGGTCCCTGGGCGAGCATTTCACGTTCGGCCAATAGACGTTGAAGTTGCCGCGCTACAGCGGCGCCAGTGTCGATCAAGCTGATGTCATCGGGGATCATCTGCTTAAGCAATGGCTTTAGGAAGGGATAATGCGTGCAGCCGAGAATTATTGTGTCGCACCCGGCGCCGAGCAGCGGCCCGACGTAGCCGGCCAGCAACTGACGCAATGCCTCGCTGTACAGATCGCCGTTTTCAATCAGCTCCACCAGACCGGGGCACGGCTGAGTGATGACGCGTACATCGGTGGCGAAACGGTCGAGCAACGCCGCGAACTTGGCGCTCTGCAACGTGCCGGTGGTGGCGAGTACGCCGACCACACCGCTGCGGGTGGCGGCAGCGGCCGGTTTGACCGCAGGCTCCATGCCGACGATGGGCCACTCGGGATAATCGCGCCGCAAGTCTGCAACCCCAGCGACAGTCGCCGTGTTGCAGGCCAGCACCAAAGCCTTGGCACCCTGCTGCTGAAAAAAATCGGCCATCACGCGGCAACGCTGCTGGATGAATTCAGGGGTTTTCTCGCCGTAGGGAATATTCCCGCAATCGGCGACGTACAGCAGCGACTCGTTGGGCAGCAAACGCTGGATCTCGGCCAGCACCGAGAGCCCACCGACGCCTGAGTCGAACACGCCGATCGGCGCTTCACGCATGTTTCGAACCACAGACGCTGCAGCCCGGATCACGCTTGACCCGCAATTCACGGAAGCGCGAGCCCAAGGCATCGATCAACAACAGGCGCCCCACCAGCGGCTCACCGAAACCCACCAGCAGTTTCAGGGCTTCCAGCGCCTGGAGACTGCCCACCAGCCCAACCAATGGACCGACAACGCCGGCCTCGCTGCAGGTCAATTCGGCTTCGCTGCCGTGACCGTATAAACAGTGGTAACACGGGCTTTCCGGGCGGCGCGGGTCGAACACCGATAATTGCCCTTCGAGGCGAATCGCCGCGCCGCTGACCAGCGGTTTACCGGCAGCAACGCAGGCCGCGTTGACCGCTTCACGGGTCGAGAAATTATCGGAACAGTCCAGCACCAGATCCACCGCAGCCACGGCGGCCGCCAGAGAATCTTCATCCAGCGCAGTGCGATGGGCGATCAATTGGATCTCGGGATTGAGCGCGCTGAGACGGCGGATCGCCGAATCGACCTTGCTCAAGCCGACGCTGTCAGTATCGTGAACGATCTGGCGTTGCAGGTTGGTCAGGTCGACAGTGTCGAAATCCGCCAAGTGCAGTTCGCCGACACCCGCCGCGGCCAGATACAGCGCAACCGGTGAGCCGAGACCGCCGAGACCGACGATCAATACCCGGCTTTCTTTCAGTCGCAACTGGCCGTCGATGTCGACGTGTTGCAACAGAATCTGCCGGCTATAGCGCAACAATTCCTGATCATTCAGCACGGCAGGCGCCCCAGGCTGATACGTTCGTGACCGCCCAGATCGGTGCGGCTGTGGACTTCTTCAAAGCCGCGGCTCAGCAGCAAGTCGCGCACGGCTTCAGCTTGATCGTAACCGTGTTCGAGCATCAGCCAGCCACCGGCCTCCAGATAATCCGGCGCCTGGGCGACGATCAGGCGCAGATCGTCGAGCCCGTCGACGCCAGCCACCAGGGCGCTGGCCGGTTCGAAGCGCACATCGCCTTCCACCAGATGCGGGTCGGCGGAGGCGATGTACGGCGGGTTGCTGATGATCAGTTGAAAACGCTGACCTTGCAGGGCACTGAACCAATGGCTGCTCAGCACGGTGGCGTTGTTCAAGTGCAGGCGCTGACGATTGCGTTCGGCTAGCGCCACGGCTTCGAGTACGCGATCCACCGCAGTGACTTTCCACGCCGGACGCTCGCTGGCCAAAGCCAAGGCAATCGCCCCGCTGCCGGTGCCAAGATCGAGCACTTGGGCCGGGGTGGCCGGTAATAATTGCAGCGCGGCTTCCACCAGCAATTCGGTATCCGGGCGCGGGATCAGCGTGTGCGGCGCGACTTCCAGATCAAGCTTCCAGAACCCTTGCTGCCCCAGAATGTAGGCCACCGGCTCACCGCCACGACGACGTTGCAGGTACTCGGCAAACTTCAGCGCGGCTTCGCTCGGAACAATGCGTTCCGGCCAGGTGTGCAGAAAACTGCGGGACTTGCCCAAGGCAGCGGCCAGCAATAATTCGGCATCCAGGCGCGCCGTGGGCGAATCGGGCAAATCGGCGGCGCGCAACAAACTGGCAATGATCGTCATTTACTCACCTATCGCTGCCAATTGATCGGCCTGGAACTCGGCCAGTAACGGTTCGATCACCGCCTCGACGCCGCCCGCGAGGATTTCGTCGAGGGAATACAGCGTCAGGTTGACCCGGTGGTCGGTGACCCGCCCCTGGGCAAAGTTGTAGGTGCGGATGCGCTCGGAGCGATCACCCGAACCGACCAGCAACTTACGCTCGCTGGCGATGGCGTTCGCGGCGGCGCTGGTTTGCTGATCGTTGAGTTTGGCCGACAGCCAGGACATCGCCCGGGCGCGGTTCTTGTGTTGCGAACGTTCTTCCTGGCATTCGACGACGATACCGGACGGCAAGTGCGTGATGCGGATCGCCGAGTCGGTCTTGTTGACGTGCTGGCCGCCGGCACCGGAGGACCGATACGTATCGACCCGCAGGTCTGCCGGGTTGATCTCGATCGTTTCCTGCTCATCCGGCTCGGGCAACACCGCCACGGTGCAGGCCGAGGTGTGGATGCGCCCCTGGGATTCGGTGGCCGGGACCCGTTGCACGCGGTGCGCGCCGGATTCGAATTTCAGCTTGCCGTAGACGTTTTCGCCTTCAACCCGGGCGATGACTTCTTTATAGCCGCCGTGCTCACCGATGTTCTCGGAGAGGATTTCCACCCGCCAGCCACGACGCTCGGCATAACGCGAATACATGCGGAACAGATCGCCGGAGAAAATCGCCGCCTCGTCACCGCCGGTGCCGGCACGGATTTCGAGGAACACGTTGCGCCCGTCATTCGGGTCCTTGGGCAGCAACATGCGTTGCAGGCTGGCCTCGATGTCGATCAGTTGCTCTTTGGCTTCGCGAACTTCTTCCACGGCCATTTCGCGCATGTCCGGGTCGCTGTCCTTGAGCAGTGCCTGGGCGCCTTCGAGGTCGCCTTGCACTTTGAGCAGCTGTTTATAGGTGGCGACAATCGGTTCGACTTCCGCGTACTCCTTGGAATAGGTGCGGAATTTGTTCTGATCGGAAATGACTTCGCCATCGCCAAGCAAGGCGGTCAATTCCTCGAAACGGTCCTGGAGGATGTCCAGCTTATTGAGCAGTGACGCTTTCATTGCGGTTTCTTATCCGAAAAGCTATCCGATGAGCCCTCATTCAGGGCAAAGAGTTCCTGGGCCATGGCCAGCGCATCAAGGCGGCCTTCGGCAGA
The DNA here is from genome assembly GCF_044759925.1 of Pseudomonas sp. NPDC099000. NCBI lineage: Bacteria > Pseudomonadati > Pseudomonadota > Gammaproteobacteria > Pseudomonadales > Pseudomonadaceae > Pseudomonas > Pseudomonas sp. NPDC099000. Next base: position 5,043 of record NZ_JBIWAF010000030.1, on the reverse strand, counting down.
AAGCTTTTTCAACTGCACACTCGGGGCGTGCAAGAGTTTGTTGGTCAGGCCCCGCGCCAATTGCACCAGCACCTCTTCGGCGCTGCTGCCGTTGGCCAGCATGCGCTGGGCCTTCTGCAATTCTTCGTCGCGCATGCGCTCGCTTTGTTGGCGATAGGCCTTGAGCACATCCACCGCCGCCAGTTCGCGCAGGCGGACCATGAAATCTTCGGCGCCGACCGAGACCATCTCTTCCGCCGCTTGGGCAGCGCCTTGCCGGCTCTTGAGGTTCTCGGCGACCACTTCGTGTAGATCGTCGACGCTATAGAGGTAAACGTCGTCCAACTCGCCGACTTCCGGTTCGATATCCCGAGGAACGGCGATGTCTACCATGAAAATCGGTTTGTGCTTGCGCAGTTTCAAGGCGCTTTCCACGGCGCCTTTGCCCAGGATCGGCAACTGGCTGGCAGTGGAGCTGATGACGATGTCGCTGCGCACCAGCTCTGCCGGGATGTCCGAGAGCAAAACGGCATGGGCGCCAAACTGCTCGGCGAGGATACTCGCGCGTTCCAGTGTACGGTTGGCGACCACGATGCGCTTCACACCCAGTTCGTGCAGATGACGGGCGACCAGGGTGATGGTCTCGCCGGCGCCGATCAACAAAGCCTGGCTTCGCTGCAAATCGCTGAAAATCTGTTTCGCCAGGCTGACCGCGGCAAACGCCACGGACACCGGGTTCTCGCCGATGGCAGTGTCGGTGCGCACTTGCTTGGCGGCGTTGAACGTCGCTTGAAACAAACGCCCGAGCAGCGGCCCGATGGTGCCGGCCTCGCGCGCCACGGCATAGGCCGATTTCATCTGGCCGAGAATCTGCGGTTCGCCCAACACCAGCGAATCGAGCCCGGAGGCGACCCGCATCATGTGACGAACTGCCGCATCATCTTCGTGCACATAAGCGCTCGCGCGCAGCTCGTCGAGGCTCAAATGGTGATAATCGGCCAGCCAGCGCAAGATGATGTCAGCCGAAAGGTGATCCTGTTCTATATACAGTTCACTGCGATTGCAGGTGGAGAGGATCGCAGCTTCGCGGCTGTCGGTGAGTCGGCAGAGCTGCTGCAAGGCCTCCACCAGCTGCTCAGGGGTAAAGGCCACGCGCTCGCGGACGTCTACTGAAGCAGTCTTGTGGTTGATACCGAGTGCAAGGAAGGCCATTCAAGGTCGCTGATGGTGACGTGAAGCCGGCAATTGTCCTACTTCGACAGTGCCAGAACAACTACCGCTGACTATTGTCCCAATGACCTGCCTCTATAAAGGCATCCATCGAGACTCGGTTATGTTTGGCCGAAGGCTTGTGTCATGATGATCCGACCGCAGGTTAGTCGTCCTCTCTCTATATGAATAGATCTTCCGCGTTGCTCCTCGCTTTTGTCTTCCTCAGCGGCTGCCAGGTCTTGGCACCCGTTTCGTCGGACGGTACGCCGCCGGTCGAAGACAGCACTCCGGCCCCTGAAAAGCCTAAGGTTTACAGCTCATTCAGTGAAGAAACCGTCTTCAGCCTGCTGAGCGCCGAACTGGCTGGACAGCGCAATCGTTTCGACATTGCCCTGGACAACTACGTAACCCAGGCCATCAACACTCAGGACCCGGGCATCTCCGAGCGGGCTTTCCGCATTGCCGAATACCTGGGCGCCGATCAGGCTGCCCTGGATACCGCTTTGATCTGGGCGAAAAACGCCCCGGACGATCTTGAGGCGCAACGAGCGGCTGCCGTGCAGCTGGCACGCGCCGGGCGTTATGACGACTCCATGGTTTATATGGAGAAAGTCCTGCTCGGTAAAGGCGACACGCATTTCGACTTCCTCGCCCTGTCTGCGGCCGATACCGACCAGGACACGCGTAACGGTTTGATGAAAAGCTTTGACCGCTTATTGCAGCGCCACCCGAACAACAGCCAGTTGATTTTCGGCAAGGCCTTGCTGCTGCAACAGGACGGTGACGCCAAAGGCGCACTGGCGTTGCTGGAGGACAATCCTCCGGACGAGGGCGAAATTGCCCCGATCCTGCTGCGCGCGCGCCTGCTGCAAGGGCTCAACCGTGGTGACGAAGCCTTGCCGCTGCTGCAAAAAAGCATCAAGAAATACCCGGACGACAAACGCCTGCGCCTGACGTATGCGCGCATGCTGGTTGAACAGGACCGCATGGACGACGCCAAAGTCGAGTTCTCAAGCCTGGTTCAGCAATACCCCGAAGACGACGAACTGCGTTACTCCCTGGCGCTGGTGTGCCTGGAAGCCAAGGCCTGGGACGAGGCCAAGGGTTACCTGGAAGACTTGATTGCCCGGGAAAGCCACGTCGATTCCGCGCACCTGAACCTCGGTCGTATCGCTGAAGAGCGCAACGATCCGCAAGGCGCGCTGATCGAGTACGCCCAGGTCGGCCCAGGCAACGACTACCTGCCCGCGCAACTGCGCCAGACCGACATTCTGATCAACAACGGCAAGACCGCCGAAGCCCAAAGCCGTCTGGCTACGGAACGCGACGAGCAACCCGATTACGCGATTCAGTTATACCTGATCGAATCCGAGACCTTGTCTGCCAACAAACAGCCCGACAAGGCCTGGCAGGTTCTGCAAACCGCGCTGCAAAAGTACCCGGACGATCTGAACCTGCTTTACACCCGCGCCATGCAGGCGGAAAAACGCAATGACCTGGCGCAGATGGAAAAAGACCTGCGCCTGATCATCAAGCGCGACCCGGACAATGCGATGGCGTTGAACGCGCTCGGCTACACCCTGTCCGACCGCACGACGCGTTACGCCGAAGCCAAGGCCCTGATCGAACAAGCGCACCAGATCAACCCGGAAGACCCGGCGGTACTCGACAGCCTTGGCTGGGTGCACTTCCGCCTGGGCAACCTCGATGAAGCCGAGCGCTATCTGCGCCAGGCCCTGGAGCGTTTTCCCGATCAGGAAGTGGCCGCTCACCTGGGCGAAGTCCTGTGGGCCAATGGCAAGCAACGGGAAGCTAAACAAGTCTGGAGCAAGTTCCTCAAGGAACAACCCGACAGCCCCATCCTGCGCAGCACCATCAAGCGCCTGACCGGATCAGAGACTCTTTAAGATTATGTTTTTGCGCCACCTTATTGTTTTCAGTTTCATCGCCCTGCTCGCCGGTTGCGCGGGCTTCGGTGCCCGCGAATCAGTCCAGGGTAAAGGCAACACGGCCCAATGGCGCGAGTACAAACAGCAACTCACCAGCCTCGATGGCTGGCAGATCAATGGCAAGATCGGCATTCGCGCCCCGAAAGACTCGGGCAGCGGCACGCTGTTCTGGCTGCAGCGACAGGATTACTACGACATTCGCCTTTCCGGCCCGCTGGGTCGCGGCGCAGCTCGTTTGACCGGTCGCCCAGGCAAAGTCTCGCTGGAAGTGGCCAATCAGGGCCGCTATGAAGCACCGACGCCTGAAGTGTTGGTCGAAGAACAACTGGGCTGGAAGTTACCGGTGTCCAATCTGGCCTGGTGGGTTCGCGGGCTCCCGGCTCCGGATAGCAAAAGCCGTCTGACGCTGGACGCCGACAGCCGCCTGGCCAATCTCGAACAGGATGGCTGGCAAGTCGAGTACCTCAGTTACGCCGAGCAAAACGGCTATTGGCTGCCCGAGCGGATCAAACTGCACGGCACCGACCTTGATGTCACGCTGGTGATCAAGGAATGGCAACCACGCAAACTGGGGCAGTGAACATGACCGCTGCGCGCTTGACGCTGCCCTCCCCGGCCAAACTCAATCTGATGCTGCACATCCTCGGCCGTCGTGAAGACGGTTATCACGAGTTGCAGACGATTTTTCAGTTTCTCGATTACGGCGATGAAATCACCTTCGCCGTGCGCGACGACGGCGTGATTCGGCTGCATACCGAATTCGATGGCGTTCCTCACGACAGTAATCTGATTGTTCGAGCTGCAAAAAAACTTCAGGAGCAATCCGGTTGTTCGCTCGGCATCGACATCTGGATCGAAAAAATCCTGCCCATGGGCGGTGGAATCGGTGGCGGCAGCTCGAATGCCGCGACGACTTTGCTCGGCCTCAATCATCTCTGGCACCTGGGTTGGGATGAGGATCGACTGGCCGTGCTGGGCCTGACGCTTGGCGCCGATGTCCCGGTTTTCGTGCGTGGGCACGCGGCTTTCGCCGAGGGCGTAGGGGAGAAACTCACCCCTGTAGACCCCGAAGAACCGTGGTATCTCGTGCTGGTGCCGCAAGTATCTGTAAGTACAGCAGAAATTTTTTCAGATCCGTTGTTGACACGTAACTCTTCTCCCATTAAAGTGCGCCCCGTTCCCAAGGGAAACAGTCGAAATTACTGCTTACCGGTGGTAGCAAGGCGTTATCCAGATGTACGTAACGCATTGAATTTGTTAGGTAAATTTACCGAAGCAAAACTCACCGGAACTGGAAGTTGTGTGTTTGGGGGCTTCCCAAGCAAAGCTGAAGCTGATAAAGTCTCGGCCCTTCTTACAGAGACCCTTACAGGGTTTGTAGCAAAAGGAAGCAACGTTTCGATGTTGCATCGCAAGCTGCAAAATCTGCTCTAAAGGAATCGATTACTGGGTAATCGTTGCAACAGATACAGGGGCGTCGCCAAGCGGTAAGGCAGCAGGTTTTGATCCTGCCATGCGTTGGTTCGAATCCAGCCGCCCCTGCCATTTTCTATACTCATCCAGGTTACCCTCAGCCTCTAGGTACTGCGCGTGTCCAAGATGATGGTCTTTACGGGGAACGCTAACCCCGATCTGGCTCGGCGTGTCGTACGTCAGCTGCATATCCCTCTCGGTGACATCTCTGTCGGTAAGTTCTCCGACGGCGAAATTACAGCCGAGATCAATGAAAACGTCCGCGGTAAAGATGTCTTCATTATTCAGCCGACTTGCGCTCCGACCAACGATAACCTGATGGAACTGGTAGTGATGGCTGATGCCTTCCGCCGCTCCTAGTGTTCTGTTTTGAGTGGTGTTTTTAATTAGTTTGGTTATGAGTGTATTTATCGGTGTTCGCGTTATGATT